>NZ_JBTCWL010000058.1:0-26049 GCF_054325275.1 Oryzihumus sp. | reverse complement strand
CCCCCCCCCCCCGCGGGCGGGGGTCCCGTGGACGCCACCCCGGCCGCCGGGGCGGAGGCCGGGGAGGCCGCGACCGAGCCCGCCGGCTCGGAGGCCCCGCCGGTCGAGGAGGCGGACGTGCACCCCGACACGACCCTGGCGGCCGAGCGGCTGCTCGACCTGCAGCGCCTGCAGGCCGAGTACGTCAACTACAAGCGGCGCGTCGACCGTGACCGTGACGTGGTGCGCGAGCAGGCCGTCGCCTCGGTGATCGAGGCGCTGCTGCCGGTGCTTGACGACATCCACCTCGCCCGCCAGCACGGCGACCTCGAGAGCGGACCGTTCGCGGCCATCGCCGACAAGCTCGAGGCCACCCTGTCCCGGTTCGGAGTGGAGCGCTTCGGCGAGCCGGGCGAGGCGTTCGACCCCAACCTGCACGAGGCCCTGATGCACACCCAGGCCGAGCTGGCGCCGGGCACCGAGGTCACCACGGTCGTCCAGGTGCTCCAGCCCGGGTACCGTTCCGGCGACCGGGTCGTGCGCGCCGCACGCGTGGCCGTCGCCGACCCGCAGTAACCGACAGACCGACGAAGGGAGGGACGCCGATGGCAAGCCAGGACTGGTTCGAGAAGGACTTCTACGCGATCCTCGGCGTCCCTGCCGACGCCGACGCGGCGGCCATCAAGAAGGCCTACCGCAAGCTCGCCCGCACCCTGCACCCCGACCAGAACCCCGGGGACGAGGCGGCCGAGAAGCGCTTCAAGGAGATCGGGGAGGCCTACGCGGTCCTGTCCGACCCCGAGGAGCGCAAGCAGTACGACGCGATCCGCTCGATGAGCCACGGCGGCCCGCGGTTCACCGCCGGCGGCCCGGGCGGGGGCGGCGCCGGGTTCGAGGACCTCTTCGGCAACCTCTTCGGCCAGGGCGGCAACGTCCGCTTCAGCACCGGCGGGGGGGCCCGCGGCGCCGAGCCCGACCTCGAGGACATCCTCGGCGGCATGTTCGGTGGCGGCGGCGGGGCCGGCGGCTTCCGCGGCCAACCCGGCTTCGGCTCCCGCTTCGGGGCGCCGGCAGGCCCGCGTCCCGGCACCGACGTCACCGCGCGCACCACGCTGGGCTTCCGGCAGGCGGTCGAGGGCGACACCATCACCCTGGCGACCGGCGACGGCGGCCGCATCACCACCCGCATCCCGCCGGGCGTCAAGGACGGCCAGCAGATCCGGCTGCGCGGCAAGGGCAGCCCCGGCGACCAGGGCGCCCCGCCCGGTGACCTGCTGCTGACCGTGCACGTCCAGCCGCACCCGGTCTTCGGCCGGGACGGCGACAACCTCACCGTCGAGCTGCCGGTCACCTTCGCCGAGGCCGCGCTCGGTGCGACCGTCGCGGTCCCCACCCTGTCCGGTGAGCCGGTCAAGGTCCGTATCGCGCCCGGCACTCCGAGCGGGCGGGTCCTGCGGGTCAAGGGCCGGGGGGTCAAGCGCAAGGACCACCACGGCGACCTGCTCGCGAAGGTGAGCGTCGTCGTACCCCAGAAGCTGTCCGACGAGGCGCGCCGGGCCGTGGAGGCCCTGCGCGCGGAGGATGCGGGACATGACCCGCGCGCCGAGCTGTTCGAGCGCGCGCGACGGGACTGACGTGACCGCCGGGATGGGCGGGTTCGCCCCCGACGACGAGGCGCCGGTCTTCGTCATCTCCGTCGCGGCCCAGCTCGCCGGCATGCACGCGCAGACCCTGCGGCAGTACGACCGGCTCGGCATCGTCTCGCCGTCGCGCACCCGCGGCGGGGGTCGGCGCTACTCCGCCCGCGACGTCGCCCTGCTGCGCGAGGTGCAGCGGCTCTCCCAGGAGGAGGGCGTCAGCCTGGCCGGCATCCAGCGCATCCTCGAGCTGGAGAACCAGGTCCGGGCCCTGCGCTCCCGGGTCGGCGAGCTGACCGAGGAGCTGCAGGCGATGCGCGACGCGGTCGGCCTCAGCGGCCGGGTGTTCGCTGTCGGCCGGGCCGGCGACGTCGTGGCCGTGCGCCCGGGGCAGCGCCCGATGCGCAGCTCCAACGGCTCCCAGGCGCTCGTCGTGTGGCGGCCCGGCCGGTGACGGTCGGGGACGGTCGGTGACCTCAGGGTGAGCGAGCACCTGCTGGTCCTGCCCGAGCGCGAGGTCGCCGAGGAGCTCGCCGACGAACTGGCGCTGGAGGGCTTCGCCGAGGTGCGGGTCGTCCGCGAGGCGCTCGCCGGCGAGGACGACGCCGAGGACCACGACTGGGCGGTCTACGTCCGCGACGTCGACGGCGCTGACCCGGCCCCCACCAGGTCCCGGCTGCAGGCCCTGGCCGAGGTGCACCAGGGCTGGTACGACCCCGACCCGTTCGGGCGCGGCGCCTGACCCGCGCGAGACGATGGTGCCCGGTTTGTCCGGGTCGCCTACGATCCGCGGGTGCACATCCTCGGCTACCGCGTCCCCGCCCTCCTCCCGCCGGGCATGCTGGTCGCCCTGCTGCTCGCCTTCGTCGTCTTCCTCGTCGTGCGACATCGCGCCAGCCCCGCCCGCGGCCTGCTCTCCGCCGTCCTGACCCTGTGGACCGGCATGGTGCTCCTCGCCACCCTGGCCCCGCAGCGGCTCGGCGCGATCCAGATCGAGCGGCACGGTCAGCGCGTCTGCGCCGTCCTGCCGCACCTGAGCCCGTGGGGCGCCCTCCACGACGACCAGCGCCTGCTCAACGTGCTGCTGTTCATCCCCCTCGGCGCCCTCGTCTTCGTCTTCCACCGCCACGCCGCCGCACGGGTTGCCGTGATGGTGGCCCTGCTGCCGATCTTCATCGAGGTGGTGCAGTACACCTTCCGCTCGTTGAACCGCGCCTGTGACGGCACCGACGTGGTGGACAACTGGATGGGTCTGGTGATCGGGCTCGCCATCGGCCTGGCGGTCGCCGTGCCGGTCTGGGCGGTCCGCAAGATCCGCCGTCAGCTGAGGGCGCGGGTGAACGCGGCATAGGTCCGCGCGCCGAACAGCACGAACCGCACCAGCTCCAGCTCCTCGTGGTGGGCCGCGCTGCGGACCGCCTCGACCGCGATACCGGCGACCTCGTCGGCGTCCCAGCCGTAGACGCCCGCGCTCACGGCCGGGAAGGCGACCGACGCCGCGCCGATGTGGGCGGCCTCGGCGAGCGAGGACGTGAAGCACGCGGCCAGCAGCGCCGGGTCGGTCTGGCCGGCGTGCCGGTTCGGCCCGACGGTGTGGATCACCCAGCGGGCCGGCAGGTCCCCGGCACCGGTCGCCACCGCGGCGCCGACCGGCAGCCCCTGCGGGTATGCCGTGCGCCGCACCTCCCGGCACTCGGCCAGGAGGGCGGGCCCGGCCGCGGCGTGGATGGCGCCGTCGACGCCGCCGCCACCGAGCAGGGAGCTGTTGGCCGCGTTGACGATCGCGTCGAGGGCCTGGGCGGTGATGTCACCCTCGACCGCCTCGATCCGGATGCTGCGCCCGCTCACGCCTCCACGGTAGACCGGGCTACGTTCGTGCGCTCGACGCCGCGGGGACCCGCAACTGGTGGTTGTCGGGGTCGCGCTGATGCACGTGGAGTCCACCCCTCAGGGGTGGTGACCTGGAGGGGCTGCCCGCGCCGGGTCCGGCCTCAGGCTCGACTGACGCCGCCGCCGAGCTGCATCACCACGACGCCGATGACGACCAGCACGATCCCGGCGACGGTCACCGGCCGGACCGGCTCGTCGAAGAGCACCACACCGCCGACGAACGCGCCGATGGTGCCTAGTGCCGACCAGATCGCGTAGACCGGGCCGACGTTGAGCGAGGTCAGCGCCTTGGCCATGAGGGCGAAGGAGAGCAGGTAGCCCACGACGACGATGACCGAGGGCCCGACCTTGGTGAAGCCTTCGGAACCGCGCAGGGCGAGGGTGGCGCACACCTCGAAGGCGATGGCGAGGCCGAGCAGGACATAGGGCACGACTCCGATGGTGACATGTGCCGGCGGCCCACCTGCTCGAGGACGACCAATGACTCTGGGCGACGCGCCCCGACGGGCGGTAGAACAGAACCACCCGCGAACTGAAGTTGAGCGGAATACACTCAACTTTGCCTGCTGTTGCACAGGTGACGTCCCACTCGTTCCCGAGGAGCCCGACCACCATGGACCTGCAGCTCACCACCAAGGCCCAGGAGGCCTTCTCCGCCGCGGCCCGTGACGCCGCCGCGGCCGGCCACCCGCACGTGGAGCCCGCCCACCTGCTGCTGGCGCTGACCCGGCAGACCGACACCACCACCGGCCCGCTGCTCGACGCGACCGGGTCCTCCCTCCAGGCCGCCGCGGCCGCCGCCGAGCGCAACCTCAAGACCCTGCCGTCGGTGAGCGGCTCCAGCCTCGACGCCCCGAGCCTGTCGCGCGCCGGCCTCGCCGTGCTCGAGAACGCCCGCAAGCAGATGGAGTCGATGGGCGACTCGTTCGTGTCCACCGACCACCTGCTGCTCGCCATCGCCCAGACCGGCGAGTTCGGCCTCGACGGCGCGGCCATCGCCGCGGAGATCCCCAAGCTGCGCGGCGGCGCCCGGATCACCACGCCGGACCCCGAGGCGACGTATGACGCGCTGGCCAAGTACGGCACGGACCTCACCGCGGCGGCCCGCGAGGGCAAGCTCGACCCGGTGATCGGCCGCGACGCCGAGATCCGCCGGGTGGTCCAGGTGCTGTCCCGGCGCACCAAGAACAACCCCGTCCTCATCGGCGAGCCCGGCGTCGGCAAGACCGCCGTCGTCGAGGGGCTGGCCCAGCGGGTCGTGGCCGGCGACGTGCCCGAGTCCCTCAAGGGCAAGCGCCTCATCGCCCTCGACCTGGCGGCCATGGTCGCCGGCGCGAAGTACCGCGGCGAGTTCGAGGAGCGGCTCAAGGCCGTGCTCGAGGAGATCCGCTCGGCCGGCGGGCAGATCATCACGTTCATCGACGAGCTGCACACCGTCGTCGGCGCCGGTGCGACCGGCGAGGGCGCCATGGACGCCGGCAACATGCTCAAGCCCCTGCTGGCCCGCGGCGAGCTGCGCATGGTCGGCGCGACCACGCTGGACGAGTACCGCGAGCACATCGAGAAGGACCCCGCGCTGGAGCGCCGGTTCCAGCAGGTCTTCGTCGGCGAGCCCAGCGTCGAGGACACCATCGCCATCCTGCGCGGGCTCAAGGAGCGCTACGAGGCCCACCACAAGGTGGCCATCGCCGACAGCGCCCTCGTCGCCGCCTCGACCCTGTCGAACCGCTACATCACCGGCCGCCAGCTGCCGGACAAGGCGATCGACCTCATCGACGAGGCCGCGTCCCGGCTGCGGATGGAGATCGACTCCAGCCCGGTCGAGATCGACGAGCTGCGCCGTGCCGTCGACCGGCTCCGGATGGAGGAGCTGGCCCTGGAGCACGAGACCGACGAGGCCAGCCAGGAGCGGCTGGCCCGGCTGCGCCAGGACCTCGCCGACCGCTCCGAGCAGCTCGCCGCGCTGACCGCCCGGTGGGAGCAGGAGAAGGCCGGCCTCAACAAGGTCGGCGACCTCAAGGCCCGCATCGACGAGCTGCGCAGCCAGGCCGAGCGGCTCCAGCGCGACGGCGACCTCGGCGGCGCGTCGGCGATCCTCTACGGCCAGATCCCCCAGCTGGAGAAGGACCTCGAGCAGGCCCAGGCGGCCGAGGCGACGTCCTCCACCGCCGGGGGTGAGGCGCCCATGGTCAAGGAGGAGGTCGGCCCCGACGACATCGCCGACGTCATCAGCGCGTGGACGGGCATCCCGGCCGGCCGGCTGCTCGAGGGCGAGACCGAGAAGCTGCTGCGCATGGAGGAGTTCCTCGGCCGGCGGCTGATCGGCCAGGGCACGGCCGTGCGCGCCGTCAGCGACGCGGTGCGCCGCAGCCGCGCCGGCATCTCCGACCCCGACCGGCCCACCGGCTCCTTCCTCTTCCTCGGTCCCACCGGCGTCGGCAAGACCGAGCTGGCGAAGTCGCTGGCCGACTTCCTCTTCGACGACGAGCGGGCCATGGTCCGCATCGACATGAGCGAGTACTCCGAGCGGCACTCGGTCGCCCGGCTCATCGGCGCCCCGCCCGGCTACGTCGGCTACGAGGAGGGCGGTCAGCTGACCGAGGCGGTGCGCCGCCGGCCCTACTCGGTCGTCCTGCTCGACGAGGTGGAGAAGGCCCACCCGGAGACCTTCGACATCCTGCTGCAGGTCCTCGACGACGGCCGGCTCACCGACGGCCAGGGCCGCACGGTCGACTTCCGCAACGTCATCCTGGTGATGACCTCCAACCTGGGCTCGCAGTTCCTCATCGACCCGACGCTGCCGCAGGACGTCAAGCACGAGGCGGTGATGAGCGCGGTGCGCACGTCGTTCAAGCCGGAGTTCCTCAACCGCCTCGACGAGGTCGTCGTCTTCGACCCGCTCTCGACCGAGGAGCTGAGCCGGATCGTCGACCTGCAGGTCGCGGCCCTGGCCCGACGCCTGTCCGACCGCCGGATCGCCCTCGAGGTCACCGACGCGGCCAAGGAGTGGCTGGCCATCACCGGCTACGACCCGGCCTACGGCGCCCGCCCGCTGCGCCGCCTGGTGCAGACCCAGATCGGCGACCGGCTGGCCAGGGCGCTGCTCGCCGGCGAGGTCCGCGACGGCCAGACCGTTGTCGTCGACCGCGACGGCGAGCAGGACGGGCTCATCCTGCGCTGACCCGCAGGGTCAGGTCGTATGCCGGGTGGCGGCCGCGGGCGGTCCGCGCCGCCACCCGTGCGTCGGGACCCGGTCCCCGGTCCGGCACGGGGGCCACAGGTAGCGTGAGCCGCATGCGACGGCACGCGCGGGCCCTGGTGGCCGCCCTCACCCTCGGCCTGGTGCTGGCCGGGTGCAGCGGCGGCAGCGACACGGCCACCAAGCAGACCCCGGCCCAGCAGCTGGCCGCGGCCAAGAAGACGGTCGACGCCGCGCGCTCGCTGCACCTGGTGCTGCGCTCGTCCGGCATCCCCGCCAGCGCCGGCGGGGTGATCGGGGCCGATGGCGTCGGCACCCACGCCCCGGCGTTCAAGGGCACCCTCGACGCCCGCATCTCCGGGATCCAGGCCAAGGTCGACGTCGTCGCGACCGGGGGGCAGCTCTACCTCAAGCTGCCGTTCACCACGACGTTCGCGCCGGTGGACCCCAAGCAGTACAACGCCCCCGACCCGGCCACGCTGTTCTCTGCCGACACGGGGCTGTCCACCCTGCTGACCGCGACGCAGAACCCCACCCTGGGCGAGAAGAAGCGTCAGGGCAGCGAGGTGCTGCAGACGGTCAAGGGCACCATCCCCGGCAAGGACGTCGTCGCCCTGCTCGGCAGCGGGGACGCGAACGGCACCTTCGACGCGACGTACGGCATCACCGACCCGGGTGGGCAGCTGCGCACGATCAGCATCACCGGCCCGTTCTTCAGCGGCGCCCGCTCGACCTACACGCTGACCCTCGACCGCTATGGCGCGCCCGTTGAGATCTCCCGGCCCTAGGGCGCTGCTGGCGCTGGCGTCCACCGCGGTCGCGCTCGCGGCCGCCGACACCTACGTCGTCGTGGTCGCGCTGCCGGACATGATGTCCGGCGTCGGGCTGGGCGTCGACGCGTTGCAGCAGGCCACGCCGATCGTCTCCGGCTTCCTGCTCGGCTACATCGCCGTGCTGCCGCTCATCGGCCGCCTCGCCGACCTGCTCCCGCGGCAGCGGATCCTGCTCGCGTGCCTGGCCGTGTTCGTCGTCGGCTCGATGGTCACTGCCACGGCGGTCGAGCTGCCGGTGCTGGTGGGCGGCCGCGTCCTGCAGGGCATCGGCGGCGGGGGCCTGGTGCCCGCCACGCTGGCGCTGGTCGCCGACCTGTGGCCCCCCGGTCGCCGCGGCACCCCGCTGGGAGTGGTGGGTGCGGTGCAGGAGCTCGGCAGCGTCCTCGGACCGCTGCTGGGCGCGGCCGTGATCGCGCTCGCCGACTGGCGGGCCATCTTCTGGCTCAACGTCGTGGCCGGGCTGCTGCTGGCGGCCGGGCTGTGGCGGGCGGGGGCCACCGGACGCCCCCGCGTCGTGCCGCTGGTCGTCGGCGTCCTCGCCACCGTGCTCGGCCTGCTCACCCCCACCGCGCCCGAGCGCCTGGTCACCGGGGTGACCACCGGTATCCCGTTCGTCCCCTTCACGGGCACCTCCCGCCTCGCGACCCCGATCGGGGTCGCGACCGGCGTGCTGCTCCTGGTCCTCGCCGCGGTGACCGCCCGGTCCTGGAGCGCGGTCCTGCGCCGGGCCGACGTGCCCGGCGCGGTGTGCCTGGCCGTCGCGCTGGGGTCGGTGGTCCTGGCCTTCGCCTCGGCCGACCCGACCCGCGAGGTCGTCGGGCCCTGGGGGCGGGTGCTCCTGCCGCTGGCCATCCTGGCGGTTGCGGGCTACGCCTGGCGGCACCGCACCGCCGCGGTCCCGCTCATCGCCCGGGGCGTGCTCCGCGGGCGGGTGCCGGTCGCCCTGCTGGTCAGCGTCCTGGTCGGCGCCGCGCTGGTGGCCGTCGTCGTGGACGTCCCGGTGCTCGCCCGGCTCGGGGACCGGTCCCAGACCGGCGCCGCCCTGGTGCTGCTGCGGTTCCTCGTCGCCGTGCCAGTGGGCGCGCTCGCCGGAGGGCGGGCCCTGCGGCACACCGGCAGCGCCGTCGTCGCCGCCGGGGGGCTGGCCCTGGCCGCGGTCGCCCTGGTGCTCATGTCCGGCTGGGTGCCGGCGGCACTGGACGGCATCGGCGCGACCGCGGTCCTCCTCGCGGCCGGCCTGGGCCTGGGCCTGGCCATCGCGCCGGTCAACGCCGCGGCGCTGGCTGATGCACCGGTCGGCGACGCCGGGGTCGCCAGCGCCCTCGTCGTGGTCGCCAGGATGACCGGGATGGTGGTCGGGCTGGCGGTGCTGACCGCGATCGGCCTGCACCGCTTCTCGGCCACGGTCAGCGCCCTGCCCGACCCGACCGACACCGCGGCGCTCGCCCGGGCGGGCGTGGTCCAGGTGCAGTCCGTCCTGCTCGGCGGGGGGATCGCCGCCGGTGCGGCCGCGGTCGCGGCCCTGTGGCTCGGCATACGGCCCGAGCGGGTGCACGACGCACCCGAGCCGGCCACCGCGGCCCGCGCGACCTCGTGAGGGTCAGGCGCCCTTGTGGTGCGCGGCCTTGTGGCGGTCGACCTTGTGGTGCTGCTCGGCCATGTGCTCGAACGTGCGCATCCGGGTCCGCTTGATCCGGGCCCGGGTGAGCAGCCACGCGATGAGCACCGCGCCGACCACCGGCACCAGCCGGTTGACGTCCACCGCCGGGCGCCACACGACGTCGTCGTCGCGGATGATGTAGGCGCCGGCCGGCCGGCCACTCACGCCGAAACCCCCGCCCTCGCCCTCGCCGCCGTTCTGGTCGTGACCGGTGCCGCCGCCACCGCCGCCGGTGACCGTGGCCGCGGCGATGATGGTGACGCCGTTCTTCTCGTACGGTTCGGCGAAGACCCGCCGCACCGTGATGGCGTCACGCGCCGAGGTCATCAGCTCGTCCAGCTTCATGGTCCGCACCTCTCCTGGCCGAGGCCTGCTTCGCCGCCGGCCCGCGGCCCGAGCCTGCCTGCGTCCGGGGCATCCGGACAGGTCCGGAGGTCCCGGGGTCCTCAGCGGTCCCAGAGCCGGTGGAAGTGGTGGACCGGTCCGTGGCCGCGCCCGACCTCGAGGGTGTCGGCAGCCGCCAGCGCCCCGGTCAGCCAGTCCTTGGCGTCCCGGGCCGTGTCCACCCACGTCTCCCGCTGCGGTCGCAGCGCCGCCAGTGCGGAGGACAGGGAGCAGCCGGTGCCGTGCGTGTTGGTCGTCTCGACCCACGGTGCGCGCAGCCAGGTCACCCCGTCGGGCCCGGCGAGCACGTCGGAGGCGGACCCGCTCCCCGCCCGGTGGCCACCCTTGAGCAGGACCCGTTGCGCGCCGAGGGCCTGCAGCGCCTGCGCATGGTCGAGCATCTCCGCCTCGTCCGCGGCCTCGGCCACGCCGAGCAGCCCGGCGGCCTCCGGCAGGTTCGGGGTCACCACGGAGGCCAGCGGCAGCAGGGCGCGCAGGGCCTCGACCGCGTCGTCGGCGAGCAGGCGGTCCCCGCTGGTCGCGACCATCACCGGGTCGAGCACGACCACCGGGCAGGGGTGGGCGCGCAGGAAGTCGGCCACCGCGCCGGCCAGCCCGGTGGTCGCCAGCATGCCGATCTTGACCGCGTCGACGCGCACGTCGGCGACGAGCGTCTCAAGCTGCTCGGTGACGAATGCCGTCGGCACGACGTGCACCCCTGTGACCCCGGTGGTGCTCTGCGCGGTCAGGGCGGTCAGCACCGAGGTGCCATAGGCCCGCAGCGCCGAGAACGTCTTGAGGTCGGCCTGCACCCCGGCCCCACCGGAGGGGTCGCTGCCGGCGATGGTCAGGGCGACCGGCGGCCGGGTCACGCCCGCGCTCCCGCGTCGTCCCACGCGGCGCGCAGGGCCCGCGTCGCCACCGCCACGTCCGGCTGGCCACAGATGGCGCTGACGACGGCGATGCCCGCCGCGTCGGTCGCCCGGACCTGCGCCGCCTGCTCGAGGCCGATCCCGCCGATCGCCACGCACGGCACCGGGCTCAGGCCGACGATCCGGCCGAGGCGCTCCAGACCGCCCGGCTCGGCGCCGTCGGGCTTGGTCGTCTGGGCGAACACCGGCCCGACACCGAGGTAGTCGACGTCCGCGCCGCGCGCCGCCTCGATGTGGTCCGTGGTCTGCACGGACAGCCCCAGGTATGCCGCGTGGCCCAGTCGCGCCCGCGCCTCACCGGGGTCGGTGTCGCCCTGCCCGACGTGGGCGCCCTGCGCCCCGATCGCCTCGACCAGGTGCACCGCGTCGTTGACGACCAGGGGCACGCCGGTGCCGGCCAGCTCCCGGGCGACGGCCCGGCCCAGGGTGACCAGCTCGGCGTCGTCGGCGGCGGGGTCGCGCAGCTGCACCACGGTCACCCCGGCGGCGACGGCGGCGGATACGGTGGCCGGCACCCCCAGGGTGCCGCACAGGCGGGTGTCGGTGACCAGGTAGAGCGACAGGTCAAGCGGCGGGCGGCTCATCGGTCAGCCCAGCTGGACCCGCTCGGTGAGCGCGTCGGGGGTCAGCGCGGCCAGCTCGTCCAGCAGCGCCACGGCGAAGGACCCCGGGCCGGCGGTGCGCGCCGCGGCCTCGTCGGCGGCGACGGTCAGCGTCGCCGTGGCGGCGGTCGCCGCGAGCAGCGGATCGTCCACGCACCCGGCGAACGCGGCCATCAGCGCCCCGAGGGCGCAGCCGACCCCGGTGACCCGGGTCAGCCACTCGTGCCCGTTGGCCACGGTGACCAGGCGCACACCGTCGGTGAGGTGGTCCACCGGCCCGCTGACGGCGACCACGGTGCCGTGGCTGCCCGCCAGGGTGCGGGCCGCGTCGAGCGCCGCCTCGGGGGAGTCCAGGCTGTCCACGCCCTTGCCCCCGGCGCCGCCGGCGAGGGCCATGACCTCCGAGGCGTTGCCGCGGACCACGGCAGGGGCAGCGACGGACAGCAGGCGCAGCGCGATCCCGGTGCGCCACCGCAGCAGGGGGCCGACCGCGACCGGGTCCAGCACCCACGGGGTCCCGGCCCGCCCGGCGGCGGCGACCGCCTGCTCCATCGCCGCGGCGGTCTCGCCGTAGGGCGTGCCGACGTTGACCAGGACACCACTGGCCACCCCGGCGAAGGCCCCCGACTCCTCGGGGTTGTCGACCATGGCCGGGGCGGCGCCGGTGGCCAGCAGCAGGTTGGCCGTCCACTGGGCGACGACGATGTTGGTCAGGCACTGCACCAGGGGCGAGCGCTCGCGCAGGGTGGCGAGGGCGTCGCCGACGGCGGCGGCGGTGAGAGGGGAGACGGGCGTGGTCGCGACCATGACGGTGACGTCCCTTCGCTAGTGCGAGCTAGATCAGGTTCAACGGGTGTGTTCTCAGCCGGTGCGGACCGGCACCCCGCGTCGGCGGCGACTCTAGCCGAGCACCCTGCTACGCCCGCCTCGCCCCTTTGCCCGATGACACCCGGCGGAGCGGGGCATAGGGCGGAAGGGCAGGGGCGAGGGCACTCGCCCGAACCCGTCGCGAACCCGACCCTGGAGGTCTGCCATGCACCCCGTCGACGACCGCGCCCTGACCGACCTGCGCACCAGCGTCGGGGGGACGGTGCTTCAGGAGGGGGATGAGGAGTTCGACGACGCCCTGGAGAAGGCGGTCTGGAACGGCGACATCCACCGGCGTCCCGCGCTTGTCGTCGAGGCGATCAGTGCCCGCGACGTCGCCACGGTCATCGCCTTCGCCCGCGAGCACCGGCTCGACCTGACCGTGCGCGGGGGTGGGCACAGCTTCGCCGGGCACGCGGTCTCCGAGGGCGGGCTGATGCTCGACCTCGGCCCGCTCGACCGGGTCGACGTCGACCCGAGGGCGCGTCGCGCGCGGGTCGGCGGCGGGGCGCGCTGGTCCGACCTGGACGCCGCGGCGGCCGCTCACGGCCTGGCGGTCACCGGTGGCTTCGTCAGCCACACCGGGGTCGGCGGCCTGACCCTCGGCGGCGGCATGGGCTGGCTCACCCGACGGTGCGGCCTGACCTGCGACAGCCTCGTGTCCGCGCAGGTCGTCACCGCCGACGGCCGCACCGTGACCGCCTCGGCCGACTCCGAGCCGGACCTGTTCTGGGCGCTGCGCGGCGGCGGCGGCAACTTCGGGGTGGTGACCTCGTTCGAGTTCGCCCTCCACGAGGTCGACCAGCTGGCCAACGTCGGGTTGTTCTTCTGGGCGCCGCAGGACGCGCGCGAGCCGCTGCGTGCCGCGGCCCGCGTCATCCCTGCCCTGCCCCGGGAGTACGGCGCGTTCATCGGTGGGCTGACCACCCCGCCGGCGCCGTTCGTGCCCGTCGAGCGCCAGGGGACGACGGCGTTCGTCGTGGGCGTGATCGGCTGGGGTGCGCCCCACGAGCACGCCGAGGTGGTGGCGCCGATCCAGGAGCTGGCCCCGGCGTTCGAGCTGGTGACCTCGATGCCGTACTCCGCGCTGCAGCAGATGTTCGACGACACCGCGCCGTGGCGGATCAAGGGCTACGAGAAGGCGCTCTGGCTGGACGAGCTGTCCGACCCGGTCATCGACGTGGTGCTGGACTTCCTGCCGCGCAAGACCTCCCCCCTGAGCTTCATGCCGATCTTCGCCCTGGGCGGGGCCTTCGCCGACGTGCCGGACGAGGCCACCTCCTTCAGTGGCTCGCGCCGCAGCCTGTGGGCGCTCAACATCGCCGCCGTCGCCGAGGACGCCGGGATGCTCGCGGTCGACCGCGACTGGGTCCAGCGGTTCTGGGCGGCCTTGCAGCCCTATGCGCGGGGCGTCGGCAGCTACGTCAACTTCATCGCCGACGAGGACGAGGCGCGGGTCCGGGCCAGCTACGGCGAGGCGAAGTACGCCCGGCTCGCCGCGATCAAGGCGCGGTGGGACCCGGACAACGTGTTCCACCACAACGCCAACATCCGGCCGACGCCGGCCGCCCAGGCGGCTGCCACGCTGGCCTGACCTGCGGAGGTGCCGCGGGCAGGCTGGGACCCTGAGGGCGACCTCAGGGTGCCCCTTCGCAACAGAGGAGGCGCCTGATGGACAAGGTGCTGCTGGGCACGTTGATGTTGTTGCTCGCCGCGCTGGCGGTGTTCATCCTCCTCGTGTTCTTCGCCGCGGTGTTCCAGTCCCCCTGACCTCGGCCGTACGCCGCGCCCCTCACCGGGCGCGGCGGGCGGCCCTGCGGTAGCGGCGCAGCTCGCGGGCGGTGGCCAGGCGGACGAGGCCGGGCGCGAACCGCTGCGCCCACGCGGCGAGCCGTGCCTGGCGTGGGGCCACGACCAGCGCGGGGTTCTTGGGCAGCGCTTCCACCACGATGCGGGCGAGCTCCTCGGCCGGCAGCAGGTGCAGGCGGAGCCGTTCGACCAGGGCGGGGGCCTCCCCGTTGACGCCGGTAGGGGGCACGTCGCGGTTGACCGCTTGCAGCAGCGGGGTGTCGACGAAGCCGGGGCACACCGCGGTCACCTTCACCCCGTGTGCGCGGGCCTCCATGCGCAGCGCCTGGGACAGGGCCACGACCGCGTGCTTCGTCGCGGTGTAGGGAGCCATGACCGGTGCGGGGAGCAGGCCGGCGAGGGAGGCGGTGTTGACGATGTGGCCGCTGCGCTGGGCCCGCATGAGGGGGTAGACGGCCTCGATGCCGTGCACGACGCCGCGCAGGTTGACGTCGATGGTGCGGTCCCAGTGCTCGGGGCAGAGCTCCTCGACGAGGCCGCCGGTGGCGATGCCGGCGTTGTTGTAGAACACGTCGATCCGGCCGTGCTCCTCCACGACCCGCCGCGCGACCCGGGCGAACGCCTGCCGGTCGGTCACGTCCAGGTGCACGTGCTCCGGATCGCGCGGGTGGATGTCCGCGACGACCACGGTGTCACCGAGTCGGGAGTGGGCCGTGGCGAGGGCGGCGCCGATGCCGCTCGCCCCGCCGCTGATGAGGACGACGCGCTGCTGGCTCATGCGTCGAAACGGTAGTGCCCCGGCCGGAACCGGGCGGTCCGGCGCCGGTATGCCACGGTCGACCACGGCCACAGGGCCCGGTTGACGCCGGAGTCGTCGAGGTACCAGCTGCGGCAGCCGGTCAGCCACACCGCCGAGGCGCTGCGCTGCTGCAGCTCCTGGTTGAACGCCTCCTGCGCCGCCGGCTCGACCTCGACCGCCCGTGCCCCGCGACGGTCCCGCTCGCCCATCGCGCGCAGCACCAGCTCGGTCTGGGCCTCGATCATGATCAGCATCGAGGTGTGGCCGAGCCCGGTGTTCGGGCCGACCAGCGTGAACAGGTTGGGGAAGCCCTCGACCGCCGTGCCGAGGTAGGCCTCCGGGGCCTTGGCCCACTCGTGGCCCAGGTTGCGCCCGTCGCGGCCGACGACCTCGAGGTGCTGGTAGGTGCCGATGACCTCGAAGCCGGTCGCGAGCACCAGCACGTCGAGCTCGTGCCGCCGGCCGTCGGTGGTGACCACAGCGCGGTTCTCGACGTGGTCGATCCCGGTGGTCTCGAGGTGCACGTTGTCGCGCTGCAGCGCCGGGTAGTAGTCGCTGGAGACCAGGATGCGCTTGCACCCGATCGTGTAGTCGGGGGTGAGCCTCGCCCGCAGCCCCGGGTCGGCGACCTGCCCGCGCAGGTGGCGGCGCGCCATACGCTCGGCGACCTTCATCGCCTTGGGGTGGCTGGCGAAGCCGACCACGCGTGCCTCGTTGGTCCAGTAGATCGCGGCGCGCTTGAGCCGGGCCAGCCACGGCCAGCGCGCGAACCGCCGCTGAGCGGCCGGGGAGTACTCCGGGTCCTCCTTGGGCAGGACCCACGGCGGCGTCCGCTGGAACACGGTCAGCTGCTCCGCCGCGGGCGCCACCTGCGGGACCACCTGGATCGCGCTGGCACCGGTGCCGATGACGCCGACCCGCTTGCCCTCCAGCGCCACCGAGTGGTCCCACGCGGCGGTGTGGATGACCCGGCCGCCGAAGTCGTCGAGCCCGGCGAGGTCGGGGCGGGCCGGTTCGTGCAGGGCGCCGACGGCCATGACGAGGGTGCGGCACCGCGCCTGCACGATGCCCGTGGGCGTGCGCACCGTCAGCCGCCAGAGCCCGGACCCCTCCTCGTATCGCGCGACGTCCAGTCGTGAGCCGAAGCGCAGGTGGGGGTCGATGCCGTACTTGGTGCAGCAGTGCCGGGCGTAGTCGAGGATCTCCGGGGCCGAGGCGTAGGCGCGGGACCAGTCCGCCTTGAGCTCGAAGGAGTAGGAGTACAGGTGGGACGGGACGTCGCAGGCACACCCGGGGTAGGTGTTGTCGCGCCAGGTGCCGCCGAGGTCCTCGCCCTTCTCGAGCACGACGAAGTCGTGGATCCCCTGGCGCTTCAGGGCGATCGCCATGGCGATCCCGGCGAAGCCGCTGCCGACGACGACGGCCTCGTAGTCGGCGCGGACCCGCGTGGGGCGTTCGGTCACAGGTCGGCCAGGTCCACGATGACGGGGGCGTGGTCGCTGGCGCCCTTGCCCTTGCGCTCCTCGCGGTCGATCGAGGCGCCCTCGACGCGGGCGGTCAGCGCGGGGGAGCCGAGCACGAAGTCGATCCGCATGCCCTGGCGCTTGGGGAAGCGCAGCTGCTGGTAGTCCCAGTAGGTGTAGACGCCCGGCCCGGGGGCGTGCGGGCGGACCACGTCGGTGTAGCCGGCCTCGACGATCGCCGAGAAGGCGGCGCGCTCGGGCGGGGAGACGTGGGTCTTGTCGGCGAAGAACTCCATGTCCCAGACGTCCTCGTCCTGCGGCGCGATGTTCCAGTCGCCGACGAGGGCGACCTGCGCGGACGGGTTGTCGGCCAGCCACTTGGCGGCGGCGTCGCGCAGGTGCGCCAGCCAGTCCAGCTTGTAGGCCAGGTGCGGGTCCTCCAGGGACCGGCCGTTGGGGACGTAGAGGGACCAGATCCGGACCCCGCCGCAGGTGGCGCCGAGGGCGCGGGCCTCCGCGCCGAGCGGGTCGCCCCACATCGGCATGTTCTCGAAGCCGACCTGGACGTCCTCGAGGCCCACCCGCGACAGCACCGCCACGCCGTTCCACTGGTTCAGCCCGTGGTGGGCCACCTCGTAGCCGAGGGCTTGCAGCCGCTCGAAGGGGAACTGCTCGTCGGTCGCCTTGGTCTCCTGCAGGGCGAGCACGTCGCAGTCGCTGCGCTGGAGCCAGGCCTCGACCCGGTCGATCCGTGAGCGGATGGAGTTGACGTTCCACGTAGCGATTCGCACGTGGTCCACCTTAGGAGGGGGCCCTAGGCTTCCCGCCATGGCTACCGCACTCGTCACCGGAGCGACCGCAGGCATCGGCCTGGCCTTCTGCCGTGAGCTCGCCGAGCGGGGCCACGACCTCGTGCTGGTGGCGCGCGATCGGGCCCGCCTGGAGAACGTCTCCGACGAGCTCGAGGCGAAGTACCAGGTGCACTGCGAGATCCTCGCCGCCGACCTGTCCGACCGGCTCCAGGTGCAGAAGGTGGCCGAGCGTCTGGCCGAGCCCGGCCGACCGGTCGACCTGCTGGTCAACAACGCCGGCTTCGGCCTCTCGCGCAGCTTCCTCCAGGGTGACGTCGCCGACGAGGAGCGGGCGCTGGACGTCCTGTGCCGCGCCGTGATGGTCCTCTCCCACGCCGCGGCGCTGGCCATGCGCGACCGGGGTCGCGGCGCCATCATCAACGTCTCGTCGGTGGCCGGGTTCGTCGCGATGGGCAGCTACTCGGCGGCCAAGGCCTGGGTGACGACCTTCTCCGAGGCCCTGGCGAACGAGCTCGACGGCACCGGCGTCACGGTCACCGCCCTGTGCCCGGGGTTCACCCACACCGAGTTCCACCAGCGAGCCTCCCTCGACATGTCCCGCCTGCCCAAGGTCATGTGGCTGGAGGCCGACCGCCTCGTGCGCGACTGCCTCGACGACGTCAAGGCCGGCAAGGTCATCTCCGTCCCCGGGCTGCAGTACAAGCTCATCGCCGCGTTGACGCGCACCCTGCCGCGCGGCCTGGTCCGCCGCGCCTCCGGTGGGGTCGCCTCCCGGCGCCGCCACGGCCGCTGAGCGGTATGCCGGGCACGTCACCTCAGTCCCCGGCGCAGCTAGGGTGAAGGCCGTGACTGACTCCGCTGCCGCCCGCGCCCGTCTGCTCGAGCTCATCAAGGCCAAGGCCGTCGTCCACGGCAAGGTCACGCTGTCCTCGGGCAAGGAGGCCGACTTCTACGTCGACCTGCGCCGCATCACCCTTGACGGCGAGGCCGCCCCGCTCGTCGGCCAGGTGATGACCGACCTGGTCCGCGACCTCGACGTCGACGCGGTCGGCGGCCTGACGATGGGCGCCGACCCGGTGGCCACGGCGATGCTGCACGCCAGCGCCGCGGCCGGTCGCCGGCTCGACGCGTTCGTCGTCCGCAAGGCCGAGAAGGCCCACGGCCTGCAGCAGCGGATCGAGGGTCCCTCCATTGCCGGGCGCCGGGTGCTCGTCGTCGAGGACACCTCCACCACCGGTGGCTCGCCGCTGACCGCCGTGGCCGCCTGCCGCGAGGCCGGGGCCGAGGTCGTGGCGGTGGCCGTCATCGCCGACCGCGCCAGCGGCGCCCAGGAGAAGGTGGAGGCCGAGGGCCTTCCCTACCGCGCGGCTTACAGCGTGCAGGAGCTCGGGCTCGCCTGAGCGCGCCCGGCCGCGTAACCGGCGGCGTGGGGACCCCGGCGCTGGCTAGGCTGGGAGCACCCACTACCGCAGGAGCCCCCCATGATCGCCCTGATCGTCATCGCCGTCGTCGTCGTGCTGCTGATCCTGTGGGCGGTCTCCACCTACAACGGGCTGGTCAAGCTGCGCAACCTCGTGCAGGAGGCCTGGCGCCAGATCGACGTCGAGCTCAAGCGCCGGCACGACCTGATCCCCAACCTGGTCGAGACGGTCAAGGGCTACGCGGCGCACGAGCGCGGCACCCTCGAGGACGTCATGAAGGCCCGCTCCGCGGCGATGGCCGGCGGTCAGGGTCCGGCCGCCGCGGCGCAGAGCGAGAACGTGCTGACCCAGGCGCTGGGCCGGCTCATCGCGGTCGCCGAGGCCTACCCGGACCTCAAGGCCAACCAGAACTTCCTGTCGCTGCAGCAGGAGCTCAGCTCCACCGAGGACCGCATCGCCGCCGGCCGGCGCTACTACAACGCCAACGTCCGCGAGCTCAACACCAAGGTCGAGACGGTGCCGTCCAACATCTTCGCCTCGATGTTCCACATCACGCGCGAGGAGTACTTCGAGGCCGAGGAGGCCGCCCGCACTGCGCCGAGTGTCAGCTTCCCCGGCACCGACGGCACCACCCCGGCGCCGTCGACCCCGCAGGACTGAGCCCGCGGCGGGTAGGCCGGGTGCGCGCCACGGCGGGCACCATCCGTTCGCCTGTGGCGGGCGAGGGCGTCCTCACCTAGCGTCCGGGGTGTGACCCCGCAGCCCGACACCGCCACCAGGATCGCCGCGGCCGTCCACGCCGGCGACCTCGACCCCCGCCTCACCACCGAGGCCGCGCTCGACCGCATCGCGACCCACGACCCGCGCATCGGCGCGTTCCGCCGGATCCGCACCCGGGAGGCCCGGCGGGAGGCCGCCGAGCTCGCCGGACGCGGCGCCCTCGAGGGCTTGCCGCTCGCCGGGGTGCCGGTGGCCGTCAAGGACAACGTCGCCGTCACGGGCGAGCGGACCGAGGACGGGTCACGGGCGACCTCCCGCGAACCGGCCGACGCCGACCACGTGGTCGTGCGGCGGCTGCGCGCCGCCGGGGCGGTCGTCGTCGGCCTGACCCGGGTGCCCGAGCTGTGCATCTGGCCGATGACCGACTCCGCCGAGGGCACCGCGCGCAACCCGTGGGACCTGACCCGCACCCCCGGCGGCTCCTCCGGTGGCAGCGCCGCCGCGGTCGCCGCCGGGCTGGTGCCCCTGGCGCACGGCTCGGACGGGATGGGCTCGGTGCGCATCCCCGCGGCGTGCTGCGGCCTGGTCGGCATCAAGCCGGGCGCGGGGGTGGTCGCCGAGCCGACCGAGGGCTGGTACGGCATGTCCACGCACGGCCCCCTCGCCACCACCGTCGCCGACGCCGCCCTGCTCCTCTCGGTCCTCGCCGAGCGACCCGACCTGGCGCGTGTGTCCACCTCGGCCGGCATCCTCCGCGTGGCGGTTTCCACGCGCCCGCCGCTGCCCGGCGTGCCGGTGGGCGCCGACCAGCGCCGCGCGGCGGGCCGGGCCGGTGAGCTGCTGCGCCAGGCCGGCCACACCGTGCGCGACGACGACCCGCCCTACCGGCCGGGTTCGATGAACGAGATGGCCGCGCGCTGGTTCGCCGGTGCCGCGCAGACCGCCGAGGGGCTCGACCCCGAGCTGTTGCAGCGCCGGACCCGGGGACACGTCGGGCTCGGGCGGCTCCTGCAGCAGCGAGGCCTGGTCAAGGACGGGGCCCGCGAGCGGTGGCGGGCCGCGGTCGAGCCGTTCTTCGAGCGGTATGACGTGCTGGTCACCCCGGCGCTCGCCGCGCCGCCCCCGCCCGCCGCCCGGTGGCACGAGCGCAGCTGGCTGGCCAACGTCCTGGCCTCGACCCGCTACGCGCCCTTCCAGGGTCCGTGGAACCTCGCCGGCTACCCGGCCGTGACCGTGCCGATCGGCGGCCACAACCGCCGGATGCCGTTGGCCGTGCAGCTCGTCGCGCCGGCCGGCCGGGAGTCCCGCCTGATCGGGGTCGCCGCCCAGCTCGAGGCACTCGCACCGTGGCCCCGCGTGGCGCCGGGGTTCGCGTGAGCACGGGAACCGGCGCCGTGGCCGGCACTGAGGCGGACAGGGCGGCGATCGCCGACGTGGTGCGGACGTTCTTCGCCGCGTTCACCTCCGGACCGGACAGCGCCGACCGGCTCGACGCCCTCCGCGGCGTGTTCCTGCCCGAGGCGGTCATCGTCCGGACCTGCGGCCTCGTGCCCGCCGTCTACGACGTCGAGAGCTTCATCGCCCCACGCCAGGCGCTGCTGAGCGGCGGCACGCTCGTCGACTTCCGCGAGTGGGAGGTCCGCGGGCGCACCGAGGTGTTCGGCGACATCGCCCAGCGCTTCTGCAGCTACGCCAAGTCATGGGTGCAGGACGGGACCCCGTTCACCGGTCGGGGGATGAAGACCCTGCAGCTGGTCCGGACCGCCGACGGGTGGCAGATCAGTGCGGTGGCGTGGGACGACGAGCGCGACGGCCTGGAGGTCGACCCGCTGTGGGCGGCTGCCGGCCCCGCCTGACCGGACGCGCCGCGCTACTCCGCGGCTGCGTCGTCCGGGCGCCGCAGCAGTGACCAGAAGCTGCTGAACTGCGCGGCGCCCGCGGGGTGATCCGCGGCCGTGCGTTCCTCGTAGGGCTCCATCAGGGCGACGACCTGGTCGACCAGGGCCTTGGCCTCCTCGGTCGTCAGCCACAGCCGGCCCCGCGACATCGCGGTGCCGTCGTCCTTGCCGCGCCGGTCGCTGTCCGCCCAGGCCTCGAGCTCTTCCAGCATCGGCGCCATGAAGGTGCTGGTGAAGGCCTTCGTCGCCATGGGCGTGGAGCGGCCGTGGGCGGTGTGCTCGATGCGCAGGTCCCGGGCGGCGGCACGCCACGGCCGCTCGCGGGCGTCGTCGCCGGCCTCGTCGCGTGCGACGATGCCCCACTTCTCCAGGGCGCGCAGGTGGTAGCTCATCGCCGAGGGGGTGAGCCCGCAGAGCCGGGCAGCCTCGGTGGCGGTGAGCACCGCGCCGCCGTAGAGCTCGTCGATCACCCGCTGCCGGGCCGGGTGGGCCAGAGCCCTGATTGCCCTGGGGTCGGTCAGGGTGACGACCTTCTGCTGCGGGGGGCGGGGTGCCATGCCGTGAAGCGTAAGGGGTTGACCCGGCAGATGTGAAACAGTACCTTCACAAATTATGAAGCGAACACTTCACAAGTCGGCGACAGGGAGCCGGTCGCTGTGGCGCCACCGGGACCTCCGACTGGTCATGCCGGCCCGGGCCCTGTCCTACGTCGGGGACGCCCTCGCCCTGTTCGCGCTGATGCTGCGCATCCATGACCAGGGCTCCGGCACGGCTGGCATGGCGCTGCTCCTGGCCGCGTTCAGCCTCCCGCCGGTCCTGCTCATGGGGGCCGCGGGCCACATCTCCGACCGGTTCGACTCCCGTCCCGTGCTGCTGGCGAGCACCAGCGTGGAGATGCTGGCATGTGCCGGCCTGGCCCTGGTCGACGGCCTGGCGGCCACGGTGGTTCTGGTCGTTCTGCTGCAGCTCGGGCAGGCCGTGAGCAACCCGACCTGGGGCGCGCTGCTGCCCCGCATCGTCGGCGACGAGGACATGGGCCGGGTCAGTGCCCTGCAGCAGGGGCTCCTGGCGGCGACCGGAGTCGTCGGCGCCACCGCAGGCGGCCTGCTCGTGGGCACCTGGGGCGCGTCCGCCGCGCTCTGGGTGGATGCCTCCTCGTTCACCGGCCTCCTGCTCGCCGCGGCCCTGGTGCGCACCCGGCGTGGTGGCCGGCACGCGGTGGCCGCGCCGGCCCTCGCAGCCCGCACCGAGCGAGCCCGTGTCCGGGCGCTGGACGGGCTGCGCCTGATGCGGCGCGACCGGCTGCTGTGGGTGACGTTCGTCTGGATGATGCCCTTCGTCGTCGTGCTGGAGGGCGTCAACGTCGCCGAGGTGTTCCTCGTCCGGGACGGACTCCATGCCAGCGCCACCGCCTTCGGCCTGGTACAGGCGGTGTTCGGCGTCGGGGCCGTGCTCGGTGCCTGGTTGGCCGGGCGGGCCGCGACCGACGCCGCGCGCGTGCGGGTGCTCCTGCTGGGCTTCGCCGGCACGGCGCTGGGGGTCGGCGCGGCAGGGCTGGCGCCCTCGGTCGTCGTCGTCGCCGTCGTGTTCGCCATGGTCGGGGTTGCCAACGCGGCAGCCAATGCCGCCACTGGCCCGCTGTATGCCGTCCGCCCGCCCGAGCGCGAGCGCGGCAAGGTCCTGGCCGCCGTGGCCGGCGTGTCGCGCGCCGGGTCCGTCGTGGCGATGGGTCTGGGTGCGCTCGGCGGCTCGGTGCTCGGACCCCGTGGCACCTTCGTGCTGGGCGGCGTGCTGGCGGTGGGTGTCACGGTGGCGATGGCGGTCCAGCTCCGTGGCGTGGACCGTGCCGCCCCCGTTCACGAGGCAGCCACCGTCGACGCGTCGCCCACTCCGGTCATCGATGCCGTCCCCGACGTCGGCCTGGCGGTCTGACCCGAACGCCCCTGTCCGGGCAGCACGGACAGGGGCGATTGGCCATGAGGGCATGGTGAGGCTTACCTTGGTGAGGCTCACCTAAGTCGTGGTGGGTGTCCCGAGTCCTCCGGAGTTCCGTTTCCATGTCAGGTAGCCAGATCGCCCTCCTGGGCGCGATCGCCGGGTTCACGATCTTCCTCGGCCTGCCCGTCGGCCGGCTCCGCCAGCCCGCCCCACGTCTCAAGGCTGCGCTCAACGGCATCGCCATCGGCGTGCTCGTCTTCCTCGTGTGGGACATCCTCACCCACGCCTGGGAGCCCACCGACGCCGCGCTCGCCGACCACAAGTGGGGGACCGCCCTCACCGGTGGCGTGGTCATGGCGGTCGGCCTGGCGGTGGGCATGGCCGGCCTCGTCTACTACGACAAGGCGATGGCGGCGCGCCGGGCCCGCTCGCAGGCGGTGTCCACGCCGGCTGCCGTGCCCGTCGGCGCCCCCGGCGCCCCGGCCGTGCCGGTGACCGACCCCGCCGTCACCCCCGCTCCGGCCCGTTCCGCGGCCGCCGACCTCGCGCTGATGATCGCCGTCGGCATCGGCCTGCACAACTTCGCCGAGGGCCTCGCGATCGGCAACTCCGCGGCCGGCGGTGAGCTCTCGCTCGCGCTGCTGCTCGTCATCGGCTTTGCCCTGCACAACGCCACCGAGGGCTTCGGCATCGTCGCCCCGCTGGCCGGCGACGCCGAGCGCCCCTCGTGGGGCCGGCTTGCCCTGCTCGGCCTGATCGGCGGTGGCCCCACGTTCGTCGGCACCCTGATCGGCCAGAGCGTCGTCAACGACACCCTGGCCATCGCGTTCCTCGGCCTGGCCGCCGGCTCGGTGCTCTACGTCGTGATCGAGCTGCTGTCGGTGGCGCGACGGACCGGCATGAAGGAGCTCACCACCTGGTGCATCCTCGGCGGCCTGTTCCTGGGCTTCCTGACCGACGGCATCCTCGTGGCGGCCGGCGCCTGACCCGGCGCCGTGCGTCCGGTCGCGCCGGACCGGGGAAGCCCTGCCTCAGAGTGGGCCGCTGACCGAGTCGTCGGCGGTCTCGCCGCGCCTGGCGGCGGCGCGGTGGCGCAGGAACTCGATCGCGACCGGGATGAGCGAGACGGCGACGATGAGCAGCAGCATGATCTCGAGGTTGCTCTTCACGAACGAGATCTGGCCGAGGAAGTAGCCGAGCACCGTCACGCCGACGGCCCACAGCAGCGCGCCGATGAAGCTGTAGGTGAAGAAGCGGCGCCGCTCCATCTTGCCGACGCCGGCGACGACGGTGATGAACGTGCGCACGATCGGCACGAACCGGCCGAGCACGATGGCCCGGTTGCCGTAGCGCTCGAAGAACTCGGTGGTCTTGTCGATGTAGGCCCGCTTGATGAGCCGGCCGTCGCGCTTGTACAGCGGCGTGCCGATGGCCCGGCCGATCTCGTAGCCCACGACGTTGCCGAGGAACGCCGCCGCGACGAGCACCGCGAGGACCAGCCAGAACGGCAGCCCGAGCGGGTTGTGCGGCAGCGCGGCGAACAGGCCGATGGTGAACAGCAACGAGTCGCCGGGCAGGAACGCGGTGAACAGGCCGCACTCGGAGAAGATGATGAGCGCGCTGATCCACAGGGCGGTGTTGCCGTAGTGGTCGAGCAGGTACTGGGGGTCGAGCCACTGCGGACCCAGGGAGTGCATCACGGGCACGAGGGTAGAGGACGGCTCTGGGAGAGTGGCCTGCGTGAACGACGCGCATCAGGTGGGGGTCGGCCCGTGGGAGGGCCCGTGGCCCTCCGATCCCCGGTATGACGAGGGCCTGCTCGCCGGGGGCGACCGGCGCAATGTCGCCGACCGCTACCGCTTCTGGACGCACGAGGCGATCGTGCGCGACCTCGACACCTCGAGGCACGACTTCCACGTCGCGGTGGAGAACTGGGCCCACGACTTCAACATCGGCTCGGTGATCCGCACCGCCAACGCCTTGAACGCCAAGGCCTTCCACATCGTGGGCCGGCGCCGCTGGAACCGGCGCGGCGCCATGGTCACCGACCGCTACCAGCACGAGCACCACCACCACAGCGTGGAGGCGCTGCTGGCGTGGGCCGCCGCCCACGGACCGGACGGGCACGGCATACCGGTCATCGGCATCGACAACCTGCCCGGTTCGGTGCCGCTGGAGACCTACGACCTGCCGCGGCACTGCGTCCTGCTGTTCGGGCAGGAGGGGCCCGGCCTGTCCGAGGCGGCCCGGCAGGGCTGCGAGGTGATCCTCGACATCGCCCAGTTCGGCTCGACCCGCTCGATCAACGCCGGCGCGGCGGCCGCGATCGCCATGCACGCGTGGGTCCGACGTCACGTGTTCGGGCAACCGGCGTCGCCCTAGGATGACGAGGAGCCCGGTCGCACAACGGCGTGCGTCCCACGGACCGTGAGGGAGTCACCATGCCCATCGCGACACCTGAGGTGTACGCAGACATGCTCGACCGCGCCAAGGCAGGAGCGTTCGCGTACCCCGCGATCAACGTCTCCTCCAGCCAGACCCTCAACGCGGCCATCCGGGGCTTCGCCGAGGCGGGTAGCGACGGCATCATCCAGGTCTCGACCGGCGGCGCGGAGTACCTGTCCGGCCCCACGGTCAAGGACATGGTCGCCGGATCGCTCGCGTTCGCGGCGTTCGCCCACGAGGTGGCGAAGAAGTACGACGTCAACATCGCGCTGCACACCGACCACTGCCCCAAGGACAAGCTCGACGGCTTCGTCCGGCCGCTGCTGGCCGCCTCGACCGAGCGGGTCAAGGCCGGCGGGACCCCGTGGTTCCAGTCGCACATGTGGGACGGCTCGGCCGTGCCGCTGACCGAGAACCTCCAGATCGCCCGCGAGCTGCTGGACCTGTGCCAGGCCGCAGACGTCATCCTCGAGATCGAGGTCGGCGTCGTGGGCGGCGAGGAGGACGGCGTCGTCGGCAAGATCGACGAGAAGCTCTACAGCACCCCCGAGGACGCCCTCGCGACGGTCGAGGCGCTCGGCCTGGGTGAGCACGGTCGCTACCTGACGGCGCTGACCTTCGGCAACGTGCACGGCGTCTACAAGCCGGGCAACGTCAAGCTGCGCCCCGAGATCCTCCTGCAGGCCCAGCAGGCCGCCGCGAAGGAGCTCGGCCTCTCCGACGACGCGCGCCCGTTCGACCTCGTCTTCCACGGCGGCTCC
>NZ_JBTCWL010000057.1:0-26217 GCF_054325275.1 Oryzihumus sp. | reverse complement strand
GCGGCGACCCCGGCCGCCTCGGCCGGCTCGTCGGGGTATGCCGTGAGCACCGGCGCCGGTCCCGGCTCACCCTGGGCCTGCAGCTGCACCAGCTCGGCTCCCCCACGGGTCCCGGCGCTGCCGCCGCGCACCACGAGGTTGGCCAGGCCCACCACCTGCGGGGTCGAGCGGTAGTTGCGCACCAGCTTGACGAGGCGGGCCTCGGGGTAGCGCCGCGGGAAGTCCAGCAGGTGCCGGGGGCTGGCCCCGGTGAAGGAGTAGATCGTCTGGGCGGCGTCGCCGACCACGCAGACGTCGTCGCGCTCGCCCACCCACAGGTCGAGCAGGCGCTGCTGCACGGCGTTGACGTCCTGGTACTCGTCGACGACGAAGTGGCGGTACTGGCTGCGCACCGTGCGGGCGATGTCCTCGCGCTCGGTGAGGATGCCGACAGTGATGAGCAGGACGTCCTCGAAGTCGATCACGCCGCGCTCGGCCTTGACCTCCTCGTAGGTCTGCAGCACGCGCGCCATCGCGGTGGCGTCGAGGCCGGCCGGGTCGCGGCCGGCACGCCGGGCCGCCGCGGCATAGGTCTCGGGGGTGAGCATGCTGACCTTGGCCCACTCGACCTCGGCGGCGAGGTCGCGCACGCCGACGCGGTCCAGCTGCAGCCGCAGCCGCGAGCCCGCCTCGGCGACCACCGACGCCTTGTGCGGCAGCACCTCGGGCGCCGCCCCGCCGATGGCCTGCGGCCAGAAGTAGTGCAGCTGCCGCAGCGCCGCGGCGTGGAAGGTGCGGGCCTGCACCCCGCCCACGCCGAGCTCGCGCAGCCGGGTGCGCATCTCCCCCGCCGCGCGGGCGGTGAACGTCACGGCGAGCACGCGCTGCGGCTGGTAGGCCCCGCTGTGCACGCCGTAAGCGATCCGGTGGGTGATCGCCCGGGTCTTGCCGGTGCCCGCCCCCGCCAGGACGCACATCGGCCCGCTCGGGGACGCCGCGACCTCCCGCTGCTCGGGGTCGAGCGCGGCGAGGACGTCGTCTGCGGTCGGGGTGCCGGTGGCCAGGGTGCTCATCAGGGCCGATCCTCCCAGACCGCACCGACGTCGGCAGCGGCCGTGCCCGGCGCGCGTGTGACGGACCTGACCGGCAGGACGCGGAAGGATTCGGCGCCGTTCGCCGTTGAGGCGAGCGGACGGCATACGACGTATGAAGGAGATCCCGCATGGCTTCGGCCCCCGCCCTGCCCGCCGACGGCACCATCACGATGTTCAGCACCACGTGGTGCGGCTACTGCACCCGGCTGAAGACCCAGCTCGACCGTGAGGGCATCGGCTACACCGAGGTCAACATCGAGCACGACCCGGCCAGCGCCGACTACGTCATGGCCGTCAACGGCGGCAACCAGACCGTGCCGACCGTCGTGTTCCCCGACGGCACCGCCGCCACCAACCCCTCCCTCGCCGAGGTCAAGGCCCGCCTGTCCTGACCCGGGCGCGCCTCACCGGCCCGGTATGCCGTAGGCGCGCCCCACGTGCAGCCGCGCCACGAGCCGGTGGTCCTCGACCATCGCGCGCCGGTAGTCCTGCCAGTCCGGGTGCTCCCCGGCGATGAGGCGGTAGATCTCGACGAGCTCCTCGACCGCCGCGTCGTCGGGGGCCGCGGCGACCTCCGAGAAGGTCACCGTGCCCTCGAGCACCGTGTAGGACCAGCCGTTGACGCTGGAGACCATCAGCGAGGCGCGCGGGTCGCGGCGCAGGTTGGCCACCTTGGCCCGGCCGTCGACCACCGACACCCGCACCAGGTCCTGCGCCGGGTCGTAGCAGTAGTTGACGTTGGACAGCTGCGGCCGGCCGTCGCGCTTGATCGTCGCGAGGACGCCGAGGTTGCGCTCCTGCACCACGGCGGCGAGGTTGCGCTCCTGCACCACGGCGGCGAGGTCGGGGTCGATCGGCATGCGGTCCTCCCTGTCGTTGGCCCTTGTCGGTGGGTCCGTGTCGATGGGCCAGTGTCGCGCGCGCTCAGCCGCGGACCGAGCGCCACTCGCCGGTGGTGGGCAGCGGCTGGCCGTACCACCGTTCCATGAGGCGGTGCGAGATCGACATCCGTGAGGAGACCAGCACCCGCCCGTCGGCGATGCGCTCCGCCAGCCCCTCCCGGGTCACCCAGAACGCCTCGGCGATCTCGTCGCCGTCCAGCTCGATCGCCGACCCCGCCGCGCGCGCCGTGAAGCCCACCATCAGCGAGGTCGGGAACGGCCACGGCTGGTCGCCCAGGAAGGTGACGTCCTCGACCTCGAGGCCGACCTCCTCGCGCACCTCCCGCGCCACGGCCGCCTCCAGCGACTCGCCCGGCTCGAGGAAGCCGGCCAGCACCGAGAACCGGCCCTCCGGCCATTCCGCCCCGCGGGCCAGCAGCAGCCGGTCGTCGGCGTCGGTGACCGACATGATCACCGCGACGTCGGTGCGCGGGTAGTGCTCGCTGCCGTCGTACCCGCACCGGCGGACCCATCCCGCCTGCTCGGGGCTGGTCGGGTGGCCGCAGCGGGGGCAGTGGGTGTGGGCCGTGTGCCAGTTGGTCAGCGCCAGCGCCGTGGCGAGCATGCCGGCGTCCCGGTCGTCGAGCAAGGTGGCCACCTGCCGCAGCCCCCGCCACGACCGCGGGTCGCCCTCGTCGACGGGGTCGCCCACGACCGCGACGTGGGCCGGACCACCCTCGTCCTGCCCCAGGAACACCGCGAGCCGGTGACGGTCCGCCGGGACCGGCGGGCGCTGGTGCAGCGACAGCTCGCCGTCGGAGCCGACCACCTCGACCGTGCCGCCGACCAGCTCCAGCACGCGGGTGCCCGGGTCGCTCAGCAGCGCGTCCAGCAGCCCGGGCTCACGGCGCCGGTGCGCCGCACGGTCGAGCGAGCCATGCGCCAGGGGCAGGTCGCGGATTGTTTCCGCCGCACACGTCACGCCTTCCACCCTATGGCGCCCACCCGTCATACGGTGTGCGAGTGACCCGCAGCGCCCTGGCTCTCGCCGCCCTCGCCAGCGCCGCCGTGCCCGGTCTGGACCCGACCGCCGTCGAGGCCGCCGCGCCCGGGGCGAGCGCGTTCGACCTCGCGTTCGTCACCGACGCCGAGTCGCGGCGATGGGTCGTGCGCTCCCCGCGCAGCCGCGCCGCGGGTGCCCAGATGGAGGTCACCACCACCCTGCTGGAGCTGCTCTCGCGCCGGCTGCCGTATGCCGTGCCGTCGCCGGCCGGGTTCGCCGCCCTCAAGGAGGGCGGCCGCGCCGCGGTCTACCCGTTCCTGCCCGGACGACCGGTCGTCTTCGGCCACCTGCCGCCGGGCCCCGGCCCGGCCGCGGAGCTCGGGCGTGCCATCGCCGCGCTGCACAACGTCGACCTGCGCCTGGCGGAGGAGGCCGGGCTGCCGGCGTACGACGCCGACACCTACCGCACCCGCCGCCTCGCCGAGCTCGACCGGGCCGCGGCCACCGGACACGTGCCCACGTCTTTGCTGACCCGCTGGGAGCGTTCCCTGGAGGACGTTCGGCTGTGGCGGTTCGCCCCGACGGTGACCCACGGTGACCTGTCCGGGGAGCAGGTCCTCGTCGAGTTCGCCGACGAGGACGACGCCGCGAGCGGCCGGGTCGCGGCCATCACCGGCTGGGACGACGCCAAGGTGGCCGACCCCGCCGATGACTTCGCCCTGCTCGCCGGAAACGCCCCGGCCGACACCTTCGACACCGTGCTCGAGGCCTACGCCCAGGCCCGCGACGAGCGGCCCGACGCCCACCTGGAGCAGCGGGCGCTGCTGGCCCACGAGCTGCGGCTGGTCACCGGGCTGCTGACGGCGCTGTCCACCGGCGACGTTCGCTACGTCGACGCCTACGTTGAGCGGCTGCGCCGACTGGAGGACGCGACCTGGGGTGACTCCGGCGCCGGGGACGACGGCGCCGGGCACGACCGCGCCGGGCACGACCGCTCTGGCGACGCACCGTCGAACTGACGCGCCGCCCCGCTGCTCCCGTGCGGGCCCGCGCTCACAGCGGGATGGTCCGCAGCAACGCCACCAGCTCGTCCTCGCCCGGCAGCTCCGGCCAGACCGTCTCGCCCGTCGCGGCGTAGTAGAACGCGGCATCGACGTCCTGGAGCGGCACCCCGCGCAGCCGGGCGTAGGCCAGCCGGTAGGCCGCGAGCTGGACGGCCTTGACGCGCAGCGCGGCCTCGGACGGGCGGGTGCCGGTCTTCCAGTCCACGACCGTCCAGCCTCCCCCGGGCCGGGGGAAGACGGCGTCGATGCGGCCACGCACGGCGATCCCGTCGGTGGTCGACTCGATGGCCACCTCGATGCCCTCCGGCGTGCGCTGCGCCCACTCGCTGGCGAGGAAGAGCTCCTGCATCCGCGGCAGCTCGGCGTCGTCGCCGGGGTCCTCGTCGGCGCTGCCGGGCAGGTCGAACACGTCGAGCATCGTCGCCTGGGAGAAGTGCTGCTCGACCCAGGCGTGGAACGCGGTGCCCCGCCGGGCGGCGGTCGCCGGAGGGCTGGGCATCGGCCGGCGCAGGGCCAGGGCGAAGGCCAGGGGGTCCTCGGCGAGCTGGACCACCTTGGAGGTGGACAGGTGCCGCGGGACGGTGACCGGCTGGCGGCTCGAGGCGCGCACGGCCTCCCGCTCCCTGAGCAGGAGGTCGATCTCACGGTCGAGCGGGGTGGGCTCCCCGTCGGCGCCGTCCACGGGCGTGCCGTCGCCGGCCGCCTCGATGGCGTCCCGGACCAGGTCGGCCGCACCACCCATCTGCTCGCGCCGGCGGGCCAGGGGGTCGGTCGGCCACACGGCGGTGACGGGCTCGGTCTTGCGCGGGTTGGCCGCCTTGCCGCCCTCGTCCGGCTCAGGCATCGCCTCCCAGGGCAGGGCGACCAGGTCGAGCACGGGGTCCTGCACCAGCTCGGTCAGGAACCGGGAGGTCACCCTCGGGGTGGTGGCGTCCGACCACACGGGGGCGGTCAGCAACAACTCGCTGCGGGCCCGGGTGAACGCGACGTAGGCCAGCCGGCGCTCCTCGGCGATGCCGTGCTCGCCGCCGGCCCGGACGAATCCCTCGACCTCCTCCTTGAGCTCGGCGAGGTCCTCGGCCTGCTGCCAGCGCAGCCGGGGAAGGCCGTCCCGGTCACCCCGCAGGTCGTAGGGCACGCCGGACAGCCCCCCGCACCAGCCCTTGTCGGTGGGCGGGCTCATCGTCCAGTCGCCCTCCTTGAAGGAGGTGGTGGCGCTGGACCGCGCCGGGAACGAGCCCTCGACCAGCCCCGGCACCGCGACGACGTCCCACTCCAGGCCCTTGGAGGCGTGGACCGTCAGGACCTGCACCGCCTGGGTCGAGACCTCGACGTAGCCCTTGTCCAGGCCGCGCTCCTCCTTCTGGGCGGCCTCCAACCAGGACAGGAAGCCACCCAGCGTGGGCCGGTCGGCGGAGGTGGAGAACGTGGCGGCGACGTCGGCGAACGCATCGAGGTGGGCCCGCGCAGTCGTCGGGGAGTGCTCCGGCCGGGCGAGGACCTCGATGTCGAGGCCGAGCGCCCGCTCGGCCTCGCCGACCAGGTCGGCCAGGGGCATGCCGGTCAGGGAGCGCAGCCGCCGGACCGCCTCGCCGAGGCCGCGCAGCCGCTCCAGCGCCGGGGCCGAGATGGCCTGTCCGTCCTTGCCCCGCCAGTCGGGTCGGGGCAGGTCGTCCAGGGCCTCCACAATGCTGGCCCGGTCGGTGCTGTCGGGGGCCTGGTCGCGCACCTCACCGGGCGAGCCGGCCTGCTGGCGCTGGAGCACCCGGGACCATGCCGCCAGCCCGTCGAGGTCGGCGGCGCCGAGCCGGCACAGCGGCCCGGTCAGCAGGCGCATGAGGTGGTCACCCCGGGAGGGGTCCTGCACCACGTGCAGCAGCGCGAGGGTGTCGGCCACCTCGGGGGTGGTGAGCAGCCCGCCCAGGCCGACAACCTCGGCCGGCAGGCCGGCGGACTCGAGCGCCTCGACAGTCGCCGTGAACTGCGAGCGCTTGCGGCACAGCACCGCGGCCGAGCGCCCGCTCCAGCGGCCCTGCCGGTCGAACCACCGCGCCGCCACCCACTCGGCGACGTAGGCCGCTTCGTCCTCGGCGGTCAGCAGCCGCGCGGCGTGGATCCGGCCGGCGCCGGCGTCCGGTCGGCGCCGGAGCACCTCGACCGGGACGCTGGACCCCTCCCGCAGGGACGCCGAGGTCACGTTGGCCGCCTCGAGGATCTGCGCGTCGTTGCGCCAGCTGGTCGACAGCGGCAGCACGGTGGCCGGGCCGGTGCCGTCGGCGAACTCGCGGGGGAACCGGGTCAGCGTGGTGGCGCTCGCCCCGCGCCAGCCGTAGATGGACTGGTTGGGGTCGCCGACGGCGGTGACCGGCACCGGCTCGCCCGACTGCACGAACAGGCTCTGCAGCAGCACCAGCTGGGCCTCGCTGGTGTCCTGGAACTCGTCGAGCAGCACCGCCCGGAAGCGCTGGCGCTCGCCCTGGCCCACGTCGGGGAACCGCCCGGCGAGCTGGGCCGCCACGGCCATCTGGTCGGCGAAGTCGAGGGCGTCGCGGCTGCGCTTGAGGTCGAGGTAGCCCCGGACCATCGGCAGCACCGCGCGACGGGCCTTGAGCGCCTTGAGCGCGTCGGCGACCGGCGCGGGCAGGTTCCTCGCCCGGCTGGAGCCCTTGGGCAGCCCGGTGACCCGCGCCTCGAAGGCGTCGATGAGCTCCTCGAGCTGCTCCGGCACCAGCAGGTGCTCGGCCATCTCGCCGGCGAGGTCGACCACCGCGCTCACCACGGTGGAGGTGGCGAACCCGACGTCGTCCATCGGCCCGTCGTAGCGCTCGACCACCTCGCTGGCGTACTGCCACGCGGCCGCCTCGGACAGCAGCCGCGACTCCGGCTCGATCCCCAGGCGCAGGGCGTGCTCGCGCACGATCCGCCCGGCGTAGGAGTGGTAGGTCGACACCGTCGGCGTGCCACCGAGCACCTCGGCGCCGTCGGGCTCCTCCACAGGCGTCCACAGGCCCACGTGCCGCAGCCGCCGCAGCCGCCGGCCGATCCGCTCGGCGAGCTCGGTCGCGGCCTTGCGGGTGAAGGTCAGGCCCAGCACCTGGTCGGGCTCGACGTAGCCGTTGGCCACCAGCCAGACGACGCGCGAGGCCATCGTCTCGGTCTTGCCCGACCCGGCACCGGCGACCACGAGCAGGGGCCGCAGCGGCGACTCGATCACCGCCCGCTGCTCCTCCGTGGGCGGCGGGTTGCCGAGGGCCAGGGCGATGTCGCGCGCCGAGTGCTCCGTCGTCGCGGCCATCAGATGACCCTCCCCTCGGTCTGGGCCGGGCAGCTCGTGCGCACCGGGCAGAACTGGCAGCCCTCCCCGACGGTCGCGGTGAACGTGGCCGCGGCCATGCCCTCCGCGGTCTCGACGACCAGCCGGTCGGCCCAGCCGGGGTCGTCGTCGCCGGCGAGCGCCTCCTGCGCCTGCAGCGTGGTCTTCTGGGTCGCCGCCTTGCCGAGCTGCAGCAGCGCCGCACCGGCGGAGGTGTCACCCAGCTCGGGGAACGCCTCGTGCTCGACCGCGGCCTGGTAGGCGCCCAGCTGGGGGTGCCTGGCGATCTCGTCCCGCGAGGGCTTGCTGGAGCCGGTCTTGAGGTCGATGACGCGCAGCTCGCCGGTGGGCGCGCGCTCGATCCGGTCGACCCGGCCGGTCAGCTGGGCGCGCCCGATCTGCACGGACATGGCGACTTCGACACCGACCGGCTCCCAGCCCTGCGCCCGGGCCTCCGGCGTGTAGCGGGCCAGCCGGCGGACCATGGCCCGCGCCTCCTCCAGCTGGCGCCGGGACAGCCACCCCTCGGACAGCCCGAGGCGGCCCCAGCGGGCCTCGACCTCGCGCACCAGGGTGGCCTCGTCGACGTCACCCAGCTCGGCGGCGATGTCGTGCACGAGGGTGCCGATGGTGGCGGCGCCGACGCTGGGCCCCTCGCCGCCGCATGCGGTGAGCAGCCAGCGCAGCCCGCAGTCGCCGAACGACTCGATCTTGGACGGCGAGACGATGACCAGGTCCTCGGGGGCGCGCAGCGGCCGGTCGTCGCTCAGCGGCAGCAGCGCCCACCAGGCCGTGGGGTCGGCTCCCGGCACGCCCGCGGCGGCCAGCCGGGCCAGGCCCGCGGCCGCGGTATGCCGTGTGGCGGGGTCCTGCGCCAGGACCACCTCGCGGCGCAGCTCGGCCACCAGCGCGGCCAGGGTCATCGGCCGCCCGACCTCGGTGAAGGGGCGCAGCTCGTCGCGGTCGTCGGTCTCCTCCGGCGGGTCGACGACGTCGAGGTAGGGCGAGGGCTGCTCGTCCTCGCTGCGCACCGCGGTGACGAGCAGGCGCTCGGAGGCCCGGCTCACCGCGACGAGGAACCCGCGGGTCTCGTCGTAGCGGACCGCCGCCTGCGCGGCGCGGAACGACTGCCCCCGCCCGGTGAGCACGTCGACCAGCCGCTCGGAGCCGAGCAGCGAGCCGCGCAGGCGCAGGTCGGGCCACACACCCTCCTGCACCCCGGCCACGACGACGAACCGCCACTGCCGGCCGGCCGCGCCCTGCGGCGTGGTCAGGCTGACCGTGTCGTCGCTCGGGGCGCGGGCCACCAGCGTGTCACCGGGCACGTCCTGGCCCCGGATGTGCTCGAGGAACTCCCCCGGGCCCATCTGCGGCAGCCGGTCGACGTAGCGCCCGGCCGCGTCGAACAGTCCCACCACCGCGTCGAGGTCGCGGTCGGCGCGCTGGCCGCCGGCACCACCGGACAGGGCGATGCGCTGCCACTGCGGGCCGAGCCCGGTGGCCTCCCACATCGCCCACAGCACCGTCTCGGCGGTCACCCCGGGCGCCCACCGCAGCCGGCCGTCCTCACCCTCGACCGTGCGGGCCGCCTCGACCGCGGCCCGGAACGCCTTGGCGACGCGCCGGGCGGGTGCCCCCTCGGGCCCCAGCGCCGCCAGGAGGCCGGGGTCCTGCACCGCCAGGGCGAGCAGCTCGTCACTGGTGCGGCCGCCACCGCCCTCGAGCTCCTCGCGACGCAGGGCGCGGCGCAGCCGGCGCAGGCCCACCGCGTCGGCCCCGCCGATCGGGGAGGTGAGCACGTCGACCGCGGTGGTGATGTCGACCGGGTGGGGCTCGTCGCGGGCGGCGCGCAGGGCCGCCTCGAGCAGGAGCAGCAGCGGCCGCACCGCCACCTCGTCCCGCACCGGCACCTCGACGGTCGAGACGCTCACCGGCACCTGGGCGGCGAGCAGCGCCCGGCGAAGCGCCGCGGTGCGCCCCTGGCCACGCACGATGACGGCCATGTCCGACCACGCCAGTCCGTCGAGGAGCCGGGCCCGGCGCAGCTCGGCGGCGATGTGGGAGGCCTCCTGCGAGGCGGCCCGCAGGAGGGCGACGTCGACCCGGCCCCCGGGCGGCACGTGCTCCAGCTCGCGGTGCGGGCCCCCGCCGAGGGCGCCGATCCGCCGGGTCACCCGCCGGGTCACCGCCCGCAGGGCCATGGGCTGGCGGTGGGAGGTGGTCAGGGTCAGCGTCGGACCCTCGCCCAGCTCGCGCCAGGTCGTGGCCAGCACCCGCGGGTCGGCGCCACGGAAGGTCTGCACGGCCGCGTCGGGGTCGCCGATGAGCACCAGGTCGATGTGGGGGGCGCGGACGACGGACAGCAGCCGGTGCGCGGCGGAGGTCAGCTCCTGGGCGTCGTCGACGACGATCAGCCGCAGCGAGGCCCGCAGCCGGTCGAGGGCCTCGGGGTCCTCCTCGAGCAGGTCCGCGGCCGCGCCCAGGATCCACGCGGGGTCGTAGGAGCCGGGCCGGGTGAAGGAGGTGACCTGGTCGTACTCCTGGAGCATCTGCGCCGCGGCCACCCACTCCGGCCGCTGGTGCTCGCGCCCGAGCCCGGCCAGGTCCTCGGCCTCCAGACCGCGCTCGACCGCGCGCATGAGCAGGTCGCGCAGCTCGTGCCGGAAGCCGCGCGTGGGCAGCGCGGCCCGGACGTGCTCGGGCCAGTCGGGTCCGGGCACCTCACCCGAGGCGTGGCCGAGCAGCAGCTCGCGCAGGATGACGTCCTGCTCCGGGCCGCTCAGCAGCCGCGGCGGCGGGTCGCCGAGCAGGGCGGCCGCCTGGCGCAGGATGCCGAAGCCGAACGCCTGCGGGGTGCGGGCCAGCGACTCGGTGGTGGTGCTGCCGAGGCGGCCGGAGATGCGCTGGCGCAGGTCACCGGCCGCGACCCGGGTGGGGGCCAGGACGAGGCACTGGTCCGGGGACAGGCCGTCGCGCCGCACCCGGTCGACGACCAGCTCGATCGCGGTGGTCGTCTTGCCCGTGCCCGGCGCGCCGAGGACCCGCAGCACCCCGCCGCGGTGCGCCACGGCTGCGGCCTGGCGCTCGTCGAGGTCGGGGACCTCGACGGCACGGTCCGGGGCTCGGCGGAGGGACAGCACCCGGGGATTCCATCACGGACCCCGGACAGCCCGACTCAGGCGCCCGGTCCCTCCCAGCGGGCCCGGCGCATGTCCACGCGGCGGCCGGTGAGCATGCCGCCGACGAGCGGGGTGCCCTCGGCCCGGTAGTGCTCGATCGCCTCGTCCTCCAGGCCCGGCGGCGGCTCGCCGCTGGCCCGGATGACCCGCCACCAGGTCGTCATCGAGCCGTAGCGCGACATCACGGCCCCCACCTGGCGGGGGCCGCCCTCGCCGAGGATCTCGGCGATGTCGCCGTAGGCCAGCACCCGCCCCTCGGGGATCGCGTCGGCCACCTCCAGCACCGCGTCCGCGTAGTCGGGCAGCTGCCCGGGCGCGTCCACCCCGTATGCCGTGTCGCCGGCTCGCGTCGTCGCCACGGGTCAGTACTCCGGCTGGGTCGGGTCCACGTCGCGCACCCAGGCGAGCACGCCGCCCTCGAGGTTGCGCACGTCGCCGTGACCGGCCTCGCGGAGGATCCGCGCGGCCTCGGCCGAGCGGACCCCGCTCTTGCAGTGGATGACCACGGTCCGGTCGAACGGGAGCCGGGACACCGCCGCGCCGGAGCGGAACTCGTCGAGGTGGATCGCCTCCGCGCCGGGGATGCTTGCGATCGCCCGCTCCTCCGGCCCGCGCACGTCGACCAGGACGAACTCCTCACCGCCGGCGCGCTTGTCGAGCATCGCCGCGAGGTCGCGCGCCGAGATCCCCGGCAGGGAGTCGGCGGCGATGTCCTCCCCGGCGAGGGGACCACTCGCGATACCGCAGAACCACTCGTAGTCCACCAGCTCGGTGACGGTCGGAGACGGCCCGCACACCGCGCACCCGGGGTCCTTGCGCACCTGCAGGGCATCCCAGCTCTGGCGCAGCGCGTCGTGCACGAGCACCCGGCCGACCAGCGGCTCGCCGATGCCGGTCAGCAGCTTGATCGCCTCGGTGGCCTGGACCGAGCCGATCGCCGCGCACAGCACCCCCAGCACCCCGCCCTCGGCGCACGAGGGCACCAGGCCCGGCGGCGGCGGCTCCGGGAAGACGCACCGGTAGCAGGGGCCGTGCTCGGCCCACCAGACGCTGACCTGCCCGTCGAAGCGGTAGATCGAGCCCCACACGTGCGGCTTGCCGAGCAGCACGCACGCGTCGTTGACGAGGTAGCGCGTCGGGAAGTTGTCGGTGCCGTCGACGACGAGGTCGTAGCCGTCGATGACCTCCAGCGCATTGCTCGAGTCCAGCCGCAGCTCGTGGCGCTCCACCGTGACCAAGGGGTTGACCTCGGCCAGTGTCTCCTGGGCCGAGAGCGACTTGGGCCGGCCCACGTCGGAGACCCCGTGCACGACCTGGCGCTGCAGGTTGGAGGTCTCCACCACGTCGTCGTCGACGATGCCGATCGTGCCCACCCCGGCGGCGGCGAGGTACATCAGGACCGGGGAGCCGAGCCCGCCCGCGCCGACGACCAGGACGCGGGCGCCCTTGAGCCGGCGCTGCCCCTCCAGGCCCACCTCGGGGATCAGCGCGTGCCGCGCGTAGCGGGCGACCTCCTCGGTGCTGAGGGGGTCTGACAAGCCGACGAGGGGTGGCAGCGCCATGCCCTTGAGGTTACCCGCGCGTAGGATGCTCACGCCTGCATGACGACCGGAAGGGGCACGTGGTGACGTTGAGCTCGGAGACCCGGGGCCGTGGGGTGCGGCTGCCCCGCTCGGCCCGACGTGCCCAGCTGCTGGAGGCGGCCCAGGAGGTCTTCGTCGAGGCCGGCTACCACTCCGCCGCGATGGACGAGATCGCCGACCGGGCCGGGGTGTCCAAGCCCGTGCTCTACCAGCACTTCCCGGGCAAGCTCGACCTCTACATCGCGCTGCTGGACCAGACCAGCGAGGAGCTGGTCGACCTGGTCCGTCAGGCGCTGTCGAGCACGACGGACAACAAGTTGCGCGTCGCCGCGAGCATCCAGGCCTACTTCGACTTCGTCGACAGCCACAACGCCGGCTACCGCCTGATCTTCGAGTCCGACCTGACCAACGAGGCTGCGGTCCGCCAGCGTGTCGACCGGGTCTCGCAGGCCTGCGCCGAGGCGATCGCGGTCGTCATCAGCGAGGACACCGGCCTGCCCGAGCCCGAGGCGCACCTGCTCGGCATGGCGTTGTCGGGCATGGCCCAGGTCAGCGCCCGGTTCTGGCTGGCCCAGCGCTCGGCCATCCCGCGCGACGAGGCGGCCCGGCTCGTGGCCGCGCTGTCCTGGCGTGGCCTGGGCGGCTTCCCCAACATCAAGGACGGCGAGGGCGCGGCGGGGGAAGGCGAGGACCCCTCCGCCGGTTAGCCTTCGAGGAGGACCGGCCACGCGCCGGTCAGCAGGCTCCCCGCACCACAGACGAAAGGCAAATGCCGTGGAGGTCAAGATCGGCGTGCAGAACGTCGCACGCGAGATCACGCTCGAGTCCGACGAGTCGCCCGAGCAGGTGTCCGAGACCGTGCGCCAGGCGCTGGCCGACGGCGGTCTGCTCAGCCTCACCGACGAGAAGGGCCGCCTGGTCCTCGTCCCCGTCGCCAGCATCGGCTACGTCGACATCGGCGCGGCCGAGAAGGGCAAGGTCGGCTTCGGCCGGCTCTGAGCCCCATCAGGTGACACGGGCGGTCCCTGCGGGGGCCGCCCGTTCGCGTCCCCCGGGCCAACCGTGGCGGAGGCGCTCGGACCGTCGAGGTGGCTACCGTGTCGGCAGGGACGTATTCCGTCCTCCCCTCACGCGCCGCGCGGCGCTGGAAAGGAGCGGTCCGTGACCATCATCGGCACCATCATCTTCGGGGCGGTCATCGGCATCCTGGCCCGGCTCTTCCTGCCGGGACGGCAGCACATCGGGATGATCATGACCGTGCTCATCGGCATCGTCGGCGCGCTCATCGGCTACTGGCTCGCCGGCCTGTTCGGGGTCGCCGCCACCAGCGGCATCGACTGGATCCGCTGGATCTTCAGCATCATCGTCGCGGCGATCCTCGTGGTCGGCTACGAGCGCATCATGGGCCGCAGCAAGGTCTGAGCCGCCCAGCACCGCGCGAGGGGTCCCGTCCGCCACGGACGGGGCCCCTCGTCATACCCGTGCGTATGCCGGGTGCCCGCCCTCCCTCAGGCGGCGAGCCCGAGCCGGCCCATCCGGCGGGTGTGCTCGTCGGTGAGCCGGGCGAACATGCGCCCGATCTCGGCGAGGTCGGCCCCGGGACGGTTCGTGCCGCCGACCAGCAGCGAGGCGAGGGCGTCCCGCTCCACGGCGACCCGCTGGGCCTGGCTGAGCGCCTCCCCGACCAGGCGGCGACCCCACAAGGCCAGCCGGCCGGCGATCCGGGGGTCGGCATCGATGGCCTCGCGCACGGTGCGCACCGCGAAGTCGGCCTGGCCCACGTCCTCGAGCACCGCGCGCACCAGCTCCTGGGTCGAGGGGTCCACGTAGTTGGAGATCTCGCGGTAGAAGTCGGTGGCGATGCCGTCGCCGACGTAGGCCTTGACCAGGCCCTCGAGCCAGCCGGTCGGCTTGGTGCGGTCGTGGAACGCGTCGATCGCGGGGATGAATGGGGCCATCGCCTGCTCGGGGTCCTCGCCCATCTCGGCGATCCGCGCCACGAGGGCGTCGTAGTGGTGGAACTCGGCCACCGCCAGCCGCGCCAGCGCCGCCTTGGCCGGCTGCCCGGGCGCGAGCTCCGCGTCGGCGGCGAGCCGGGAGAAGGCGGTCAGCTCGCCGTAGGCGAGGGCGCCGAGCAGGTCGACGACGGCCGCGCGATAGGTCGGGTCGTCGGTGAAGGGGTCGGTGCCCGGCGGGACGTTCTCGTGCTCGACATCGGCCATGGACGGACACAGTAGTTGCTCGCCGGTAGACTGCCCGTCGACATCCGGTGCCCGGTCGGCCCGACTCAGCCGCCAGGGACGCTCTGGCGGCACCCCTGAAGAACTCCGATCGGCCCGCTCATTGACGCAGGTGCGGCCTGCGATGCCGGTGCACGATCCCGGCCCCGCGCGTGGCCCCCGCCCGATCCGAGAGAACTTCATGACCACTGCAGAGCAGACCTTTGCCGACTTCGACGTCCACCCGCAGATCGTCGAGTCCCTCGCCGACGCCGGCATCATCCACCCCTTCCCGATCCAGGCGATGACCCTGCCGGTCGCCCTCGGCGGCCACGACATCATCGGCCAGGCCAAGACCGGCACCGGCAAGACGCTGGGCTTCGGCGTGCCGATGCTCCAGCGCGTCGTCAGCCCCTCCGACGAGGAGTTCGCCACCCTGCCGCACGCGGGCAAGCCCCAGGCGCTGGCCGTGGCCCCCACCCGCGAGCTGGCCGTGCAGGTCTCCGGCGACCTCGAGCGCGCCGGCCGCAAGCGTGGCATCCGCGTCCTGACCGTCTACGGCGGCCGCGCCTACGAGCCGCAGGTCGAGGCGCTGCAGCGCGGTGTCGAGGTCGTCGTCGGCACCCCGGGCCGGCTCATCGACCTCGCCCAGCAGGGCTACCTGGACCTGTCCCACGTGCGCTCGGTCGTCCTCGACGAGGCCGACGAGATGCTCGACCTGGGCTTCCTGCCCGACGTCGAGAAGCTGCTCGCGATGACCCCCGGCTCGCGCCAGACGATGCTGTTCTCCGCGACCATGCCCGGCGCCGTCGTGGCCCTGGCCCGTCGCTACATGAGCCAGCCGACGCACATCCGGGCGATGGGCGACGACCAGGAGAACGCCCACACGGTCAAGGCCGTCGAGCAGTTCGTCTACCGCGCCCACGCGATGGACAAGGTCGAGATGCTGGCCCGCATGCTCCAGGCCAAGGACCGCGGCCTCACGATCATCTTCAGCCGCACCAAGCGCACCGCCGCCAAGGTCGCCGACGAGCTGGCCGAGCGCGGGTTCGCCGCCGCCGCGATCCACGGCGACCTGGGCCAGGGCGCCCGCGAGCAGGCGCTGCGGGCCTTCCGCAACGGCAAGGTCGACATCCTCGTGGCCACCGACGTCGCCGCCCGCGGCATCGACGTCGACAACGTCACCCACGTCATCAACTACCAGTGCCCCGAGGACGAGAAGACCTACCTGCACCGCATCGGGCGCACCGCCCGCGCCGGCAACACCGGCATCGCGGTCACGTTCGTCGACTGGGACGACCTGCACCGCTGGGCGCTGATCAACAAGGTCCTCGACCTCGGCATCCCCGAGCCGCAGGAGACCTACTCCTCCTCCGAGCACCTGTTCACCGACCTCGACATCCCCACCACCGCGACCGGCACGCTGCCGAAGTCTGCCCGCACCCGCGAGGGCCTCGAGGCCGAGGCGGTCGAGGACCTCGGCGAGACCGGCAAGCGGGCCGGCAAGGGTGGCGGCCGCGGCGAGCGCGAGCCCGCTGGCCGCCACGGCAGCGAGGAGGGCGGCTCCCGTGGCCGTTCCCGCAACCGTCGCTCCGGTGGCCGGGGCGAGGCCGCCTCCGGCAGCACGGAGGCCGGCACCCGCGGCGAGTCCGGCACGCGCAGTGAGTCCGGCAGCCGCGGCGACGCGGACAAGCCGCGCCGCCAGCGCAACCGCCGCCGCACCCGCGGCGGCCAGCCCTCGGGCGACGCCCAGGGCTGAGCCACTGGCCCCTTGTCCGGGGGCGGCTCTGCCGCAGGACCTGACGCCCTGTCGAGGTCGAATCCTTGGCGGGGCGTCGTCGTGCGCGGCAGAGCGCTGTCGGGGGCGCGTCACCGCACCGACCACACGGCGGCGGCACGCGAGCGCAGGCGTTGACCCCGCGACGCCCGTCGGCGACAGTGGTGCCCGTCGCGACCCCGGCGGGCACCAGGACCGTGCGGGATGACACGTCGACGTGCCGAGAGGACCGACGACGTGCGACCTGACCAACCCCGCCACCGTGTTGCCCAGCTCCTGCTGCAGCGCCTCGACGCCCTCGGGCAGGTGCTCGCAGCCCGCGGTGATGCCCTCGCCGTGATCGCGCTCGGCTCGGTCGGCCGCGACCTGCACCGACTCGACGAGCACTCCGACATGGACTTCTTCGTCGTCGTGGACGACGGCGCCGTCCAGCGCTATCTCGACTCGATCGACTGGCTGGAGTTGCTGCACCCGGTGGCGTTCAGCTTCGCCAACAGCACCAACGGCCGGAAGGTGCTGTTTGAGGACGGGCTGTTCGCCGAGTACGCCGTGTTCACCCGTGCCGAGCTTGACGCCAGCTGGTTCCCGCCGGGCAGGCTGGTGTGGAGCCGGCCCGGAGCCCCCGCCGGCCTGGAGGTGTCGGTCCGCCCGCAGCCGCAGTCTCCCTACGACACCGTCGACTACCACGTCCACGAGGCGGTGACGAACCTGTTCGTGGGGCTGCACCGGGACGCCCGGGGCGAGCGGCTGAGCGCGATGCGGTTCATCCAGTCCTACGCCGTGGACCGCGTGCTGACGGTGCTCGAGCTGTCCGGCGCCGGCACGGCTCCGCGACAGGACGCCTTCGCGATCGAGCGCGGCGCCGAGCGGCGGTTCAGTCCCGAGCAGCTGCCGCTGGCCTCGATGCTCCCCGGCTACGAGCACAACCGCGAGGCAGCCGCCGCAGTCCTGGGCTGGCTGCTCGCCCACACGGAGGTCGACCCGGTCATGGCTGCCGCGGTGCGCGGACTGCTCGACATCTGACCCGGCATACCGGGCGTGCCTGTCCGGTCCGGATGCAGCAGGGCCCGCACCCTCGTGGGGTGCGGGCCCTGCCGTGCGAGGAACCCTCGGGTCAGGCGCCGATGGTGGCGGTGTCGATGACGTAGCGGTAGCGCACGCCGGAGGACACGACCTTTTCGTAGGCCTCGTTGACCTGGTCGGCGCTGATCGTCTCGATCGTGGCGCCGATGCCGTGCTCCGCGGCGAAGTCGAGCATCTCCTGGGTCTGGGCGATGCCGCCGATGTTGGAGCCGGCCAGGACCTTGCTGCCGCCGATGAGCGAGAACGCGGCGAACGTGTCGGGGTCGCTCGGGGCGCCCACGTTGACCATGGCGCCGAGCGGCTTGAGCAGGGACAGGTAGGCGTCGACCGGCAGGTTCGCGCTGACCGTGTTGAGGATCAGGTCGAAGGAGCCCTTGAGGTCCTCGAACGTCTGCTCGTCGGCGGTGGAGCGGTGGTCGGTGGCGCCGAAGGCCCTGGCGTCCTCCTGCTTGGCCAGCGACCGGCTCAGGACGGTCACCTCGGCGCCGAGCGCGGCCGCGAACTTCACGCCCATGTGGCCCAGACCGCCCATGCCGACGACGGCGACCTTCTTGCCCGGACCGGCGCCCCAGCGCTTGAGCGGGTTGTAGGTCGTGATGCCGGCGCACAGCAGCGGCGCGGCGACGTCGAGCTCGAGGGCGTCGGGGATGCGCACGGCGAAACGCTCGGACACGACGACCTGCTGGCTGTAGCCGCCCTTGGTCTTCTCGCCGTCGTAGCCCTCGCCGTTGTAGGTCATGACGGCGCCCTTGGTGCAGAACTGCTCCTCGCCGTCCTTGCAGTACTCACACTCGCCGCAGGAGTCGACCATGCAGCCGACACCGACGCGGTCGCCGACCTTGTACCTGGTCACGCCGGAGCCGACGGCGGAGACGACGCCGGCGATCTCGTGGCCGGGGACCATCGGGAAGATGGCCGAGCCCCACTCCTCGCGGACCTGGTGGATGTCGCTGTGGCAGATGCCGGCGAACTTGACGTCGATCAGGACGTCGTCGTCGCGCAGCTCGCGGGTCTCGATCGTGGTGGCCTGCAGAGGCGCGCCGGCGGACTCGGCGGACAGGGCAGCAGTGCGGGACATGTGGTGTCTCCTTCACGGTTCGCGGTTGGTCACCGTCAGGGGACAAGTCACCGCAAAGCGGTGGTATTCCGGGCAGCCGCCGGTTTCAGATGTTCGTCACACCCGCGTCAGAAGCTCTTCACCAGCGCCGCGGCGACCTCGCGGTAGGCCTTCGCCCCGCGCGAGGTGCGCGCCGTAGTGAGGATCGAGCGGCCCACGGCCGGCGCCTCGGCAAAGCGCACCGTCTTGGGGATCGGCGGGCCCAGGACCGGCAGGTCGTAGCGCTCCCCCACGTCGGCCAGCACCGCCTGGGCGTGGTTGCTGCGCCCGTCGTACATCGTCGGCAGGATGCCGAGCACCTCGAGGTCGCGGTTGAGGATGCGCTGCACGTCGGCGACCGTGTCCAGCAGCTGGCCGACGCCGCGGTGGCTCAGCATCTCGCACGGCATCGGGATGACGAGACCGTGCGCGGCGGTGAGCGCGTTGAGCGTCAGCACCCCCAGGGACGGGGAGCAGTCGATGAGGATGACGTCGTAGTCGCCGGCCAACGGCTCCAGCGCGGTGCGCAGGACGTACTCGCGGCCGGGGCGCGGCATCAGCTGGGCCTCGGCTCCGGCGAGCTCGATCATGCTGGGGATCAGGTCGACGCCGTCCTCGCAGGCGACCCGGGCCTCGGCCGCGTCGACCTTGCCGAGCAGCACCTCGTTGATGCTGGTCTCCACCTCGTCCGGGTCGACGCCGAGGCTGAAGGTCAGACACGCCTGGGCGTCGAGGTCGACCAGGAGCACCCGCTTGCCGTGCTCGGCGAACGCCGCACCCAGGGAGGCCACGGAGGTCGTCTTGGCGACGCCGCCCTTCTGGTTGGCCACCGCGATGACCGTCGCGCCGGGACGGCTCTTTGCCGCCAACCTCGTGCGAGCCCCGCGCGCCTGTCCGCGTGCCACGTGCCCCTCCTCGGTGCCGGGTTGTCCTGCCTGCCGGTGTCCCGGCCAAGCATGGCAGGGGGCGGGCCGTCTGTCCGTGACCGCGACCTCACCGGCGCGGGAGCCGGTGCTGCGCCGCGCAGGACCTTTGCCTCTCCGGCCCGTTGGTGCGCCCGCCGCATGCTGGCGGTGACAGCAGGAGGTGCCCCATGACGACCATGCCCGCCGGTCAGGACCCGGTCCCCTCCGACCGCGCCGGCCAGCCGACAGGGCCGGCCGCGGCGAACGCGCGCGACCTCGCCCGCAAGCGGCTCGAGGCCCGTCGGGGGCTGACCGCGCACGTGGTCTCCTACGTCGTGATCAACGCCTTCCTCATCGGGGTGTGGGCGCTGACCGGGCGGGGCTACTTCTGGCCCATCTGGGTCATCGCCGGGTGGGGCGTCGGCCTCGTCCTCAATGCCTGGGACGTGCTGTGGCGCAAGCCGATCACCGAGGCCGACATCGAGGCCGAGATGCGCAAGGGACCGCCCCAGGACTGACCCGGGTGAGCAGCCCCTCGGCGGAGCGCTCAGTCCTGGACCGGCACCCCGTCGGGCTCCAGCGCAGCCCACGAGGACTTCTCCGGACCCATGGCCTGGCCCTCCGGGCAGTGCGCCCGGAAGTCGCACCAGGTGCACAACGGCGAGGTGCGCGGGGCGAAGTGACGCGACTCCACCCCCACCTCCTTGTAGTCGGCGTCCGCCCGGCGCAGGTCGCTGGCGATCGACTCGGCCTCGGCGACCTTGCGCTGCAGCGACTCCGGCGTGTGCTCGTGGGTCACCACCTCGCCGGTCGGCACGTGGTGGAGCTCGACCGTGGTGCACGGCCGGCGGAACATGCGGGAGGAGGCCACGGCATACAGCGCCAGGGGCAGGGAGGTGCGCGCGTCGTCCGCGGTCGGGGCCACCCGGCTGGTCTTGTAGTCGACGACGGCGAGCTGGCCGTCGCGCTCGTCGAGCCGGTCGATGCGGCCGTTGAGCGCCAGCGACCCGGTCTTGAGCGCGACCGTCCGCTCGATGCCGAGCGGGGCGGCCTGCGGGTCGACCCCCTCCAGGTAGGCCGCGACCTGGGCCTGCGCCTTCTCCCGCCACCGCGCCGACTGCTCCGGGTTGCGGAAGCCGAGGTCGATCCAGGAGCTGCGGACCAGCCGGGCGCCCGCCGCCGGGGTGCGGTCGACCGGCGCGAGGTCCCAGTAGTCGCGCAGGGCGTTGTGCACGGCCACTCCGAAGGAGGTGTGGGCGCGCTGCGGCCGGGCGACCGGGCGGGGCCGGTCGAGGTAGGTCATGCGGTAACGGCGCGGGCAGTCCAGCCAGGTCAGCAGCCGGCTCGGGCTCGCGGAGTAGAGCGGGGTGGGCATGCCGCCGAACGCCTGCTGGACGGGCGCGCCCGAGGTCTGGCTCATGCGCGGCAGGCTAGCCGCGACCACTGACGAACGCGCGCACGGAGTCGGCGATCATCTGCACCGCGATGGCCGACAGCAGCAGGCCGGCGACGCGGGTCAGCAGCGTGGTGCCGCTGTCCTTCAGCACCCGGTGCACCTGGCCGGCGAAGCGCAAGAACAGCCAGACCACGAACAGGCAGGCCAGCAGGCCCAGGCCCACCGCGACGTACTGCGACGCCTGGTGCGATCGCTGGACGAAGAGCATGGTCGCGACGATGGCGCCCGGCCCGGCCAGCAGCGGCGTGCCCAGGGGCACCAGCGCCACGTTGACGCCGGCGTCGGCGTGCTGCTCGGACTCCTGCCCGGTCAGCAGCTCGAGGGCCACGATGAGCAGCAGCAGGCCACCGGCACCCTGAAGCGAGGGCAGGCTGATGCCCAGGTAGGTCAGGATCTGCTGGCCGAACACCGCGAACGCCGCGATGACGCCCAGCGCCACCAGGGACGCGCGGCGGGCGGCGGCCACCCGCTGCTTGTGCGTCAGGGACGCGGTCAGGCCGACGAAGATGGGCAGTGCCCCCGGCGGGTCCATGATCACCACGAGGGTGACGAACACCGACCCGAACAGCTGGAGGTCGATCAGGTTGCTCACTGACGCACCACGGGAACTCCTGTAGCCCTTTCTTCGATCTGTTGCAGCACCGCGGGATCCGTCGTGTGCTCACCGAGCCGGTTGACCTTGCCGGCTCCGTGGTAGTCGCTCGACCCGGTGACGAACAGCCCGAGCTGTCGCGCCAGGGCCAAGCCGCGGCGCACCGTGTCGACGCCCGCGTCGTCCGGGTCGTCGGGGTCGAGGTGGTCGCGGTGGTAGACCTCCAGGCCGGCCAGCCCGGCGTGGGCCATCGCCTCGATCACCTCGTCGTGCACGACCAGCCCGCGCTTGTAGGCGAACGGGTGGGCCATGACCGGCACTCCCCCGGCCTCGACGACCACCTGCACCGCCCGGATCGGGTCCGGGGCGTAGTAGCGCATGTAGTAGGGGCTGTCGTGGTGCAGGTACCTGCTGAACGCGTGCCCGCGGGAGCGCACCAGGCCCTTGGCGACCAGTGCGTCGGCGATGTGCGGCCGGCCCAGACTGGTGCCCGGCTGGGTCTGCGCGAGCACCTCCTCATAGGTGATCGGCAGGTCCTCGGAGAGCGCCTCGACCATGCGCTTGGCCCGCGTCTCCCGGCTCTCCCGGGAGCGGTTGATCTCCTCGAGCAGGCCCGGGGAGGTCGGGTCCGGCAGGTAGGCCAGCAGGTGGATGCTGATGCCGTCGTGCTGGCAGGACACCTCGATGCCACGGACCAGGTCGATCCCCAGCTCCACCGCGGCCGCCGACGCCTCGTCCCAGCCGGCGGTCGTGTCGTGGTCGGTCAGGCCGACGACGTCCAGCCCGGCGGCGAGCGCCGACGCCACCACCTCGGCCGGCGGCTGCGTGCCGTCGCTGGCCGTGGAGTGGGTGTGGAGGTCGATCGGCACGGGCTCAAGGTTAAGGCAGCCAAAGGCCTGTCCCGGACCACCGGCGCGGCGCGGCAACCTTTCCCGCTCCCCCGCCGTAGGGGACAGTGACACCACACGAGGGGGGACGATGGAGGCGGGTGAGAAGGCCGGCCGGGACGCGGAGTTCAGCGCGTTCATGGCGGAGGCGGCGCCGTCGCTGCTGCGCACCGCGTGGCTGCTGACCGGCGACGCGGACCGCGCCCAGGAGCTGGTGCAGGCCGCGCTGGTCAAGACCTACGTCGCGTGGCGCCGGGTCCGGCGCGAGGACGCGCTCGCCTACGCGCGCCGGGTCCTGGTCAACCACAAGACCGATGTATGGCGCCGCACCGGGCGCGAGGTCCCCGCACCCGAGCTGCCCGAAAGCCTTGCGGCAGAAGGCCCGAGCCCGGTGGACCACCGCGACGAGGTGGTCCGGCTGCTGCGGCGGCTCCCGGAGCAGCAACGTCGCGTCGTCGTGCTGCGCTACTACGCCGACCTGCCGGAGCAGGCGGTCGCCGAGATGCTCGGCATCTCCGTCGGCGCCGTCAAGAGCTCCGCCTCCCGCGGCCTGGCCGCCCTGCGCGCCCACCTGTCCGCCACCCCCGCCGGCGAAGGGAGCCTGCGATGACGACCCGGCTCGAGGACGACCTGCGCGCGGCCCTGGCCGGGGCGCCCGCACCGGTCCTGACATTGGACCCCGAGGCGGTCCTGCGGCGGGGGCGTCGCTCCGTGCGCACGCGGCGTGTCATCCAGGCCGGTGTCGCGGTCGTCGCCGTGGCTGCCATCGGCGTGGCCGGAACCCAGCTCACGGCCCCCCGCCACAGCGGCGCGCCGGCGTCCACCCGGGACCAGACCGGCCAGCCGCCGATCGCCGAGCTCCAGCTCCCCGGGGAGGGCCGCTTCGGGGTGGCCGTCGTCAGCCAGGACCCGAACCATCTGGACCTGGACTTCCACACGGTCGGCGCGGACGGACGGCTGCGGATGGTCGGGAGCCAGTCCACGTCGGCACCCGGCGAGGTGGTGTGGGGCACGGTTGCCGACCACGTCGTGCTGGGCGTGCTCCCCGCCGGTGCCCGGCAGGTCCGGGCCTTCACCGGGCCCGACGGGTCCACACCGGTGAGCGTCGTGACGGCTGCCGTCCCCGGCACGGACCTGGAGGCGTTCGGGACGCGGGTGCCCACGACTGCATCAGGCACCGACGCGCTGACACGGGTCCTGTGGACGGCGTCCGACGGGCGCGCGCACGCGTTCCCTCCGTCCGCGAGCGCCGACTTCATGCTGTCCGGCGGCTCCAGGCTCACGGTCACCCTGGACCGCGCGAGCGGGTCACCGGTGATGCGTGCCGCGGCCCTCGGGCCGGGAGGGACGGAGGACCTCGGGAGCACCCCACCACCCCAGGCGTGGGACCGGACCTGGCACCGGGTGGTCACCACCCGCGAGGGCGCCGTACTGCTCTACGGCGTCGACCGGCGCACCGCCCCCGAGCTGCACCCCGCCTTCGGGCCCGGTTCGCACTCGATCGACGCCAACACCCAGACCGAGCCGCTGCCCGGCGAGGACTACCGGGCGTTCGTCATCGAGGTGGTCTCCGTCGACGGCCACGCCCCGACCGCCAGCCAGCTGACCGACGTCGGCTACGCCAACGCCCCTCCGTCGTGGAGCGGCAACCACTACCGCTGACGCGCCCGCCGCACTGCCGGTCCGGCACCTTCCGGGCCCGTCCCGCGTGCTCCATGATGGAAGGCACGCAAGGGGGCCGGATGGCCGCGAACAAGGAAGAGATCACCGCGGAGCTCACCGCGTTCATACGCGAGGTGACCCCGTCGCTGCTGCACACGGCCTGGCTGCTGACCGGCGACGGCCGCCGGGCCGAGGAGCTGGTGCACGAGGCCCTGGTCAGCACCTGCCTGGCGTGGCCGCGCGTCCGGGACGAGGACCCGCTCGCCCACGCGCGTCGCGCCCTGCTCGACCAGCGGACCGGGGCGCAGCCTCGCTTCCGGCGCGTGTCCACCGCAGGGCCGACCGAGCCGGTCCTGGGGGTGGCCGATGGCGACGGGGAGCGGGGCGACGGGCTCGTGCGGCTGCTGCGCGGCATACCCGCGAGGCAGCGTCGGGCGGTCGTGCTGCGCTACGGCAGCGGCCTGTCCGAGCAAGCCATTGCCGACCTGCTCGACCTCTCGGTGGCAGCGGTGGACAGCGCCGCTTCCCGGGGCGTGGCCGCGCTGCAGGCGAGGCAGGCAGCCCCGTCCTCGACCGGGGGTAGGGCCGTGACCGGCCGCCGCTTCGAGGACGAGGTGGAGTCGGCCCTGGCGGAGGCACCCGCGCCGCCGATGACGGTCGACCCGGACGAGGTCCTGCGTCGCAGCCGGCGGGCGTCGCGCACCCGGCGGGCCTCCCTGGCCGGCCTCGTCGCCGGCGTGGCGCTCATCGCGGTGGCGGTCGCCCTGCTGGGCCCGCGGGAGCGCAGCACCGGCGGGCCGGACCTGACCGGAAGGGTGCGCCGTCCCGTCTCCGCCGGCCTCGTGCTGGGCAGCGAGCACTTCGCGGCCACGATCAGCTCCCTGGGGCGTGACACTGACCTCGACTTCTACCTCGTCGACGCTGACGGCCACCGGCAACGCGTGTGGGGACGCAGCACCGAAGGACTGGGCAGCGGCGCGAGCTTCGGCAACGCGGGCACGAGCGGTGCCATCCTCGGCGTGGTGCCCTCGGACGCCGTCACGGTGAGCGCCTGCTTCCTCGGCCGGCCGCTGTCGGCCGGCTACGTCACCACCGCCCCGCTGCCGGGCACCGGCTACCAGGCGGTGGGCGTCCTCCCGCAGGACGCCGCCATGGCCTCGCGGTTCCTGGGCGTCGGGTGGGTCGACCACCGGGGCGTCCGGTCCACCTCGGTGCCGACGAGCGACACGGTGGCGACGTTCACCCTGTCGGGTAGCGGCAACCAGGTGAGCCTCTGGACCGACCCGCAGGACGGCAGCTGGGGTGTCTACCTCGGTGACGCAACCGAGTCCGCCGGGCTGCCGCTGGGCGTCGGCCGGCGGGAGGTCGTCTGGCCCACCCAGCCCCAGTCGGTGCGCGACGACCCCAGCCACCCGGACTTCGGCTTCGCCTACGGCCTGCTGCCCGAGGGTGTCCGGGACGTCTGGTTCACCCTGGCCACCGGGGCCCGGGCCAGCGGCACGGTGCAGGCCATTCCCCTGGCCGGGGTCCACCTGACGGCGTTCGTCCTGGAGCTGGACCACCCGACCGGGAGCGCGGCCGTGGGGCACCAGCTGCGGGCGCTGTCGTGGACGAACCCGGACGGGAGCCGGGCCGAGCACACCTTCGACTGACCGGCTGGGAGCCGGCCACCCGGCATACCGCCTGGGGGTCAGCCCTTGGGTGCGGGCTCCACCAGCTCGGGGCGGCCGGGCTGCTCGCCGCCGCGGGCCTCGAGGTAGTTCTCCTTGGGCACCATGACCTTGCGGCGGAAGACGCACACGAGGGTGCCGTCCTGCTTGTAGCCCTTGGTCTCGACGTGCACGACGCCGCGGTCGTCCTTGGAGCTGGACTCCCACTTGTCGAGGACCGTGGTCTCGCCGTAGATCGTGTCGCCGTGGAAGGTCGGAGCGACGTGGCGCAGGGACTCGATCTCGAGGTTGGCGATCGCCTTGCCGCTGACGTCCGGCACGGACATGCCCAGCAGCAGCGAGTAGATGTAGTTGCCGACGACGACGTTGCGGCCGAACTGCGTGGTCTTCTCGGCGTAGTTGGCGTCGAGGTGCAGCGGGTGGTGGTTCATCGTCAGCAGGCAGAAGAGGTGGTCGTCGTACTCGGTGACGGTCTTGCCGGGCCAGTGCTTGTAGACCGCGCCGACCTCGAACTCCTCGTAGCTGCGCCCGAACTGCATGCCCTGCTCCTCTGCCGACGGTCAACGGATCGCCCGCCATCGTGCCGGAGATGCCTCGGCCTCGACAGGGCTCGACGGCGTGCGCTTGCTCACGTGAGCGCGCGCCGAAGGGCTGTGTCGCTCGGCGGCGCCGAACGGACGCCGCCCCACGTCGACGCCGGAGGAGTCCCGGCTACTCGCGGGGGTCGCCGGCGGAGCGGCGCAGCGCCCGTGTCTGGCCGCGGTCGAGCTCGGT
>NZ_JBTCWL010000056.1:0-26830 GCF_054325275.1 Oryzihumus sp. | reverse complement strand
CATCGGAGCGGAGTTTCTTCTCTGGCTTAAAGCCGCGGCTCCGCCGCGGCGGCGCGGGGCCCCGCGGTGGGACCCCACGCTGCGGGCGGCGCTTCGCGCCGTCCTCGCGCACCCCACCGCACCCCGCGCAAACGACAAAGACCCGGCCCGCGAGTTTGATGCTCGCGAGCCGGGCCTTGTGCTGGTCCACCTCGGCTGTCTCCTGCTCAGTCGACCACTGCGACCTCCCGGCGACTCTCGGCCGAGCCCGCCCAGGCGCCGGAATCGCAGTCCGCAAAAAGTCCGCAGTTCGTCCCTAGAGGCGCCTCGGGGCCGTGAGCCACGAAGAGCGATCTGAGCACGAATCCCGTTGCGAACGCTGCCATTTCAGCCTCCGGTCTCCCTTCTAATCTCTAGGTCGCAGGTTCGAGTCCTGCCGGGGGCACAGGCTGTTGGTGCAGGTCAGGCACGGGTGCCCCTCCGTCGTCCTGGTGGGTCGCACGGTTCTCAGACGTCACCCGACGGTGAGCTCGAGCAGGAGCCGGGCAGTGCCGGCGGGGTCGACGATCTGGTGCAGATGCGCGCCGGGCAGGTGTGCGACCCGCCAGCCGCGTTCGCGCGCCTCGGAGGCCGGGTCGTCGTAGGGCGGGCCGAAGAGCAGGTAGGAACACGGGTGGTCATCCCAGCCGTCGGGGACCGGGATGTGCTGCTCGTAGTAGGACAGCGGCAGCCGGGGTTGCTCGGCGACGACCTTCTGCCGCATCTGCGGATCGGAGAACATCGGTGCGACGTCGGCCTCGTCCCACCAGTCGGTCCAGCGCGGCAGCATGCCGTCCACCGCCATGGGGCGGAGGAAGTCCAGCAGCTCGGGTGGGGCAACGGGGGTGGGTCCGGTCCGGGCCGGGAGCGCCGCATCGACGAAGACCGAACCGGCTACCGGATGGTCGAGCCCCGACCGGATCGAGGGAAGGAACAGACCGGCGTTGCTGTGCCCCGACAGCACCAGCCGCTGGTCCGCCGGGACCTGCCCGAGGTCGTCGCGGACGGCGTCAACGATCCGGGGCCAGAACGGGGGTTCGCCCGCGACCACGTGCTGCAGGGACGGCACGCGAACCCGGCATCCCGCGGCGGTCAGCTGTTCGGCCACGGGGGTCCAGGTGGACGGACCCACCGACGGACTGTGGATGAGGACGAAGGTCGGCTGCATGCCACGATCCTGTCGCTAGGCCACCGGGGTGGGGGACCACCTCCGCTGACGGCGAACACCGGGAGCGCGCGCCGCTTCGTCAGGTCAGGTGCCCGGCAGCGTGGTCGGCGGGTCGGTCTGGCCGGTGCTGGTCGGCGAGGGCTGCGGGCTCGTGCTCGTCGGGGAGGGAGACGTGCTGGTCGGGCTGGGCGGCGCACTGGACGGTCCGGTGCCCGACGCCGATGGCTGCGGGGTCGTCTCCCGGGTTGTGGTCGGGCGCTCGGACGGACTCGGCGCCGCAGTCGAGCTGGTGGGCCGGGTGACCGGGGTGGCCGACGTCGTGCCCTGGTCGGGGGGCGGGACGTCGTGCGTGGGCCCGATGCCGGAGGCGGCGGTGGAGCCGGTCGCGGTCGTGTCGTTGCCGGCGGGGGTGGCCGCCACCGGTGTGGTGGCCGGCCCGGGCTGCTGTTGTTGGGTCGCCGCCGACCCCGAGGCGGACGGCGCGTCCAGGTGCGCCCATACCGCCCCGATGCCCAGGCCGATGACCGAGGCAGTGCTCAGGCTGACCATCCAGACCTTGACCGTCGGCGGGGGCAGCATCGGGGGTCTCCTCAGAGGTGGGGGGCAGCCGCAGGTCAGGGCCCCGGTGACACCAGCCCCGGCACTGGCGTCGGGCCCTGCACCCTGGCGACGACCCTACCCAGACCGGGGTTACCCGGCAGTACGGGCATGGGTTCCGTCGCGGTCGGCGCGCTCGCCGAGGGCCACCGGACGAGACGGGTCGCTCACCCACTCGCTCCAGGACCCGACGTACAGCGCTGCGCGAATCCCCAGCAGCTGCAACGCAAACACGTCATGGGCGGCGGTGACGCCCGAGCCGCAGTAGACGCCGACCTCGCTGTCGCCGGTGACCCGCGCCGAGGCATAGCGCGCTCGCAGCTGCGCGGCCGGGCGGAAGGCGGCGCCGTCCAGGTTGTCGGACGTGGGCACGTTGACGGCGCCGGGGATGTGCCCGGCCACCGGGTCGAGCGGCTCGACGTCTCCGCGGTAGCGCTCGGGGGCCCGCGCGTCGACCAGGACGCCCTCGCGGGCCACCCGCGCGGCCCCGGCGGCATCGAGCACGGGAAGCCGGCCGGGTGCCGCACGGAAGTCCCCCGGAGGCACTGCTGCCTCACCGGTCTCGACCGGTCCACCCGAGCCGAGCCAGGCAGCCCACCCGCCGTCGAGGAGCAGGACCTGGTCGTGGCCGTGGTGGCGCAGCAACCACCAGCATCGCGCCGCGAACGTGTTGGCGGCGTCGTCGAGGACGACCACCGGCCGGTCTGCGCAGACCCCGCACCGGCGCATCGCGGCGGCGAAGTGCTCGGGGTCGGGCAGCGGGTGGCGCCCCGCGCCGGGAGGGGCGGCCAGGTCGGCATCGAGGTCGACGAAGGCAGCCCCGGGGATGTGTCCGCGCAGGAACTCCTCGCGTCCCGAAGGCCCTGTGCGGCTGTATCGCACGTCCAGCACGCTCACCTCGCCGAGCCGGGAGGCCAGGTCTGCTGCGCTGATCAGCTCGTCCATGCCCGGGATCATGCCAAAGCAGCCGGCACTCGCGCGGCGAAGGCGAACGACCCCTGCCGACCGGCCGTTCAGCCAATCGTCAGGTTCGGCCCAGCCGCCACGAAGCCCGGCGTGGTGTGGTGGGATCAGCCCGACCAGGGGACCCCAGTCCGTCGGAGGACCGCGTGCTTCGCCAGCTGCTCGACCGTCTCGTGCCGAACGGGTCCGGCGCGCGTCCGCCCGCGGCGTGCCTCGACTGCCGCAGTGGCATCCACGCGGGCTGCGCGGGCTGGTGTGCCTGCGAGGTCTCGGGCCACGGTGCGGAGGCGGCGGCCGAGCACGACGCCGAGGTGGCACGCGAGCGAGCCTGACGGCCTCCGGCCGCGGCTGAGGCCATGACGCCGGGCCCCGGCCCGGTCACCACGCCGCCCCGTCGCGGCTCAGCCGGGGAACAGCGTGGCGTCCGCCGCCGCGGCGTACTCGTGCGCCAGCGGCCGACCCCCCTCGGGGGGTGGAGCGAGGTCCACCACCACCCGGCAGCCCGGGTCCCCGACGGCGATGCGCTCCTCGAGCAGCACCGCCACGCCGTGGTCGCTGTTGCGGGCGGCGATCCCGCCGAACACGCTGGAGGTCATCCGGCACAGGGAAGGGGCCCGCCGGACCACGTCCCCGAACGGGCAGCGGGTGTTGCCCAGCACGATGCGGTGCTCGGTGGCCTCGATGACGTAGAACCCGCCGTCGATGGCGTGCTTGAGCCGGACGTAGCAGTCGGCCATCTGCTCCGGCGTCAGGCGCCCGACGATGGCCCCGGCGGCGCGGAACTCCTCCTCCATCTGCCCGCCGATGTCGGCACCGACCTGGGCGACGGCCGCCGCGGCGGCGTCGGGGCCTTGCTGCGTCTCCACCGTCCGGGCCAGCTGGACGACCAGCGCGCGCAGGAACGACTCCTTGCCGAAGCCGCCTCCCGGCAGCGCCTCGTCCAGCTCGGGGAGGGCGCCGAAGGTGCGCCGGGGAGGGTCGTGGCTCAGCGCGGGGGCCCGGTTGACAGGCAGGGTCACCGACACGGTCATACCGCCGGCACGGCGCACCTCGGCCGCCAGGCTGGGCGTCACCTGGGAGACGAGGAAGAGCCCGAGCCCCGCCTCGGCCAGGGTCGCGGACCCGGCCCGGGGTGCCAGGGTGACCGGCTGCGCGAGCCGGGCCGGGTCGAAGCCGGGTCCGAGGTCGCGCACGGTGAGCACCGGCTGGGCCTGCGCCCAGTAGAGCGAGACCCAGACCGGTCCGCCGGCGTGCCGCACCGCGTTGCCGACGACCTCGCTGAGCGCGAGCTCGGCGTCCTCGACCTCGCTGTCGGGCTCTGCGTGGCGGCGCAGGTAGGCCACGACCTCACGCCGGAGCTCGCCGACGGCGCTCGCGTCATCGGGCTTGAGGAACCAGTCCACCGGACCATTCTCTTCCCAGGCTGCCCGCCGCGCGAACCTCTGTGCTCGTGAGTTTCCCGGTCAGGCCCCGAGGGCTCATCCGAGCGCCAGCACGTTCGGCACCGCGCGCTGCGCCTCGGCCATGGAGCGGTCGAGCCGGATCACGGCCCCGGTGCCCGCCCGGCGGGCCAGGAGGGTCGTCGAGCCGCCTCCGTCGAGAGCGGTCGCCTCGACGCAGCCGAGCTGGTGCAGGTAGTCCGCCATCTGGTGGATCGTCGCCCCGCCGTAGCGGACGCCGTTGACCAGCGCGCGCCCCGACACGGCCACCACGACGAGGTCGCCGTTGGCGCGCCAGCCGACCGCGGTGCGCGGCCGCAGGAGCTCGTCGCGGGTCAGGCACGCCCCGCCCTGGACCACGCCGTGCAGCACGTATCGCGCGCCGCGGCCCACCGCGTCGCGCACCGCGTGCCGGGCGTCGGTCACCGCGCGGTAGGTGACGGTCATGGCCGTGCCGACCCGAAGGTGGGCCAGCCATGCCCCGGACGTGCCGGTCGCGGTGAGGATGGTCTGGCCGGCTCGCGGTGCCGCGCCCCGGGCGGTGCCGGTGCGCACGGCGGTGACCCGGCCGCCGGACACGACGACGTCGACCGTGCCGTAGGGGCGGCGTTGCAGGCCCCAGGCCGGGGTGTAGGCGTTGAGCCCGGTGCCGGTCACGGACTGCCAGTTGAGCCCGGTCACCCCCACGCTCCGGCCGGCGGCCGTGGCGGCCCCCGACAGCCACAGGTGGTCGGGGGAGGAGGTCCCGTCCGGCCCGACCGTGATGACGGCCTCGTGGACGTACCGCGCCTTCGTGACCCGGCCGCCGACCATCTGCGGCAGCAGGGGCAGCGCCCCGCGTGAGGCGTCGAAGACCCCGCCGTTGACCATGACCACGGGGGTGCGCACGCCGGAGAGGTAGGCCGAGGGCGTCCGGGACGCGGTGAGCGAGGACGCAGCCAGCACCCGGGGATGTGCGGGGCTGGATACCGGCACGGTGACCGCGACGAGGCGGGTGGACGCCTGCGGGTCCGACGGGGTGGCGCCGGTGTCCCAGACCCGCGCAGCGGCCCCGCCCATCAGCGGCACCACCGTGGAGGTGCGGGTCAGCAGGGACGGCGTCGGGCGGCACGTGGCGGCCTGTGCCGGCGAGGGGGACAACACCGACCCGGTCGAGGCCACGAGGGCGGCAACGAGGGCGGCGACGGTGAAGCCGGCGGCCCGGCGGCGGTGGTCGGACACGGAAGGCTCCCCCTGGATGCGCTGGTGTCCGACCATGGTGCGGGCCGGGGCCGGGCGGCGCCGGCGACTTGGTGGACTCTTGACCCGGCGACCTGGTCCGTGGAGGCGACACTCCCGGCCGGCGCGACGGAGGCGCCCCGGAGAGGTCGCCGCGAACTGCCTTCTGCCTGAATCGTTCCCGTGCTCCTTGAATGGGTCAGTCGCGGTTCTTTTCTTGGTCAAGCAGGATCTCTTCGGGTGGCGCAGCCCCTAGAGTCCCGGTCCCATGGGGGACGTGTCACCGACGACGGGTGTGCTCCGGGACCGCCGCTTCCTGCGGCTGGCCGCGGCGCGCACGATCTCGACCTTGGGCTCCGGATTCGGCCGGGTCGCGCTGGCTTTCGCGATCCTGTCGCTGCCCGGCGCCACCCCGGCCCGGCTCTCGCTCGTGCTCGCCGTCCAGGCGTTGCCGGCGCTGCTGTTCATCCTGGCCGCCGGCGTCGTCGGCGACCGCTTCTCCCGCTACCGGCTCATCGTCGGGGCCGAGCTGCTCGCGGCGGTGGCCTGGGCTGCGCTGGCGGCGATCCAGCTGACCGGCTGGGCGCCTCTGCCGGCCATCCTGGTCGCAGCCGCGCTGTCGGGGCTGGCGAGTGCGCTGCTCATGCCGGCCCTCAGCGGTGTGCTGCCGGAGTTCGTCGCCGCCGAGCGACTCCAGTCGGCCAATGCCGTGCTGCGCATGGGCCAGAACGTCGCCATGGTGCTCGGCCTGGCCCTCTCCGGCGTCACCGTCGCAGTGTTCGGCCCCGGCATGGCGCTCGCGGCCAACGCCGCCTCGTTCGTCCTGAGCGCGGTGCTGATCTCGGGGATGAAGCTGCCCTCCCGGGCCCCGCTGCGGGGGTCCGCGCTGTCCGACCTCCGGCACGGCTGGCGCGAGTTCTCCTCGCGCCAGTGGCTCTGGGTCGTCGTCGTGCAAGGGGCGTTCGTCCTGGCCGCGATGATGGCCACCGTGGGGGTGCTCGGCCCGCTGCGTGCCGCAGAGCAGCTCGGCGGAGCTCGCGGCTGGGCGGTGCTCGTCGCCGCACAGGCTGCGGGCAGTATCTTGGGGGCCGTCGTCGCCACCCGGGTGCGTGCCCGGCGACCGATCCTGGCCACGGTCCTGGTGACCCTGGTCTCGGCCCTGCCGATGGCCTCGCTCGGGTTCGGCGCCCCGCTGTGGGTCAGCGCCGGCGCCATGTTCCTGTGTGGCGTGGCGGCCGACGTCTGCGCGGTGCTGTGGGTCAGCACCATCCAGCGCGAGGTGCCCATGGAGGCGATGTCCAGGGTCAGTGCCTATGACCTGTTCGGCTCCCTGGCCTTCGCCCCGCTCGGCCTGCTGGTTGCCGGCCCGCTCGCCACGGCCATCAGGGCGGCACACGCCCTCCAGCTCTGCGCGGGCATGGTGGTCGTGGCCACCCTGGTGGCCCTGTGCTCTCCCTCCGTGCGCCGCCTGACCCTGACCGAGCCGGCCGCTCAGCCAGTGGCCGAGCCGGTGGCCGAGCCGGTCGCCGAGCCGGTCGACGAGCCGGTCGTGGTGGCCGCCGAGGCGCCGGTCGAGGTGGCCGAAGACCCCGCCCCCACGGCTCCGGCCACGACGGTCCTGCCCGCCCCGGCAGAGCCGGGTGTCGCCCAGGCGGTCTAGTCAGGTTTCCTGTGGTGCCGCACCGCGCCAGGTGCTGGGATGTCAGGGTGCGCGCCCGCTACCTCGCCGCGGCCACGGCCGTCTGGGTCACGGCATACCTGCTCGTCTATGTCGCGGTCATCGACCAGCAGGGGGACACCTCGGTTGCGTGGTGGTACGTCGCCCTGGTCGGTGTCGCCGGGCTCTTCCTGGTCGGCGCGGCGATCGGGCGCGCGCCGATGTTCGTCCTCATCCTCGCCGTGGCGGCGCTGGCGGTCTCCATGATCATCGCACTGGCCTCGATCGGGCTGCTCCTGCTGCCCGCGGTCCTCGGGGCCGCGGCGGTGATCGGTCTGGGTGGCGCCGAGCGCCCGGGGTGACCAACAGTTTTCCCAGCCGTTACGTAGCGAAACGCTGCCTTGACCTTCCCCGCCTACCGTCCCGGACAGCGGGAGGAGGCGTCGATGACGATGCGGGCAGGCGCGGTGGGTGCGCTGGTGGACAGCAGGATCGGTATCACGAGCAGTCGCCGCGGCGACGAGCTCGCCGCGCTGCTGGAGAGGCGGGGGGCACGGGTGGAGGCGGCCCCGGCGCTGGCGATCACGCCGTGCCCGGACGACGCGGCGCTGCGGGCGGTGACCGCCCGGTGCATCGAGCGCCCGCCGGAGATGCTCATCGCCACGACCGGGCTGGGCATGAGCGGTTGGCTGGAGGCGGCGGCGGAGTGGGGGAGGCGGCGCGAGCTGGTGGCCTCGCTGCGTCGGGCCGAGATCTTCGCGCGCGGGCCACGGTCGGTGGCAGCGTTGCGCTCTGCCGGCCTGCGGGAGACCTGGGCCTCGGACTCGGAGGCCATGGAGGACGTGCTGGCCCACCTCGGCGGCCGTCAGCTGCACGGGCGACGGATCATCGTCCAGGAGCACGGGTCGTCGGCGCCCGGCCTGGCCGGAACGCTGCGCTCGCGGGGAGGTCACGTCAGCACCGCCACCGTGCACCGGTTCACCGTGGCCCCGGACCGGGATCCGCTCTACCGCATGGTCGGCCTGGTCGCCGACCGCGAGCTCGACGCCATCACCTTCACGTCCGCCCCGGCGGCGAGGGTGCTGCTCGAGGTCGCAGCCGACACCGGCCGGCACGGTGACTTCCTGACCGCGCTGCGCCGGGACGTGGTCACGGCGTGCATCGGGCCGGTCACCGCCGAGGTCTTCGACCTGTGGGGGGTGCCGACCATCCGTCCCGCCCGCGCGCGACTGGCCGAGCTGGTCGCCGGGCTGGACGACGCCCTGGCCACCCGCCGGCAGGGCACGCGGCTGGTCGTGGCCGACCACGAGCTCGTGCTGCGCGGGGAGCAGGTGCTCCTCGACGGGGTGGAGGTGCGGCTCACGCCGGGGCCGCGCGCGATGCTGCGCGCCCTGGCCCGTCGTCCCGGCCACGTCCTGTCCCGCGCCGAGCTCCTGGCGATGCTCCCGGGGGACGGGCTGCGCACCGAGCACGCGGTCGAGGCCACCGTCGCGCGGTTGCGTCGCGCGATCGGGCCGGGGCTGGTGCGGACGGTGACCAAGCGCGGATACCGGCTCGCGGTCCCGCTGTGAGGCCTGGTGCTGCTGTGGCGCCCGTGCCGTTGCACCGTGCGGCTGCTGGTGGGACGCTTCGTGATGTTGCTGACGGCGAGCCGAAGTTGAGTCCGCGCGACGAAAACGGCAGGCTTGCGCCTTGTGATGCGCGGGGTCGTTGACGAGGGTCTGCTGGAGGCAGCGGGTGAGCTGCGCGACCTCGTGGCGGTCACCCGCTTCCCGATCGACACGGGCGCCGTGGACGTCGCCCGCGACGCCCAGGTGGCGTTGCTGGACCAGCTCGACGACTACGTCCTGCCACGCCTCAAGGCCATGGACGCCCCGCTGCTCGCGGTGATCGGCGGGTCCACCGGCGCGGGCAAGTCCACCCTCATCAACTCGATCGTCGGCGCGACGGTCAGCCGCAGCGGCGTGCTGCGCCCGACGACGCGCGCCTCGGTGCTCGTGCACAACCCCGAGGACGACCAGTGGTTCACCAGCCACCGGGTCCTGCCCGGGCTGGAGCGGGTCCGCGGCGGCACGGGCACCGGCGGCCTGCACGCCGTCGACGACCCCTCCGAGGTGCGTCTCGTCGAGTCCAACGCGCTGCCCTCGGGCCTGGCGCTGCTGGACGCCCCGGACATCGACTCGGTCGTGCGGCCCAACCGCGAGCTCGCGGCGGAGCTGCTCTCGGCCGCCGACCTGTGGCTGTTCGTCACCACTTCCTCGCGCTACGCCGACGCGGTGCCGTGGGCGATGCTGAGGCAGGCCGCCGAGCGCGGCACCTCGGTCGCCATCGTGCTCGCGCGGGTGCCCCGCGAGCACATGGAGGAGGTCCGTGGCCACCTCAGCGAGATGCTCCGCGGCGAGGGCCTGGCCTCCGCCCCGATCTTCACCATCCCCGAGGCCACGCTGACCCGGGAGGGACACCTGCAGCCGCAGGAGGTAGCCCGGATCCGGTCCTGGCTGGCCGCGCTCGCCCGCGACGCCAAGGCCCGGTCGATCATCGTCCGCCGCACCCTCGGCGGCGCGCTGGACTCGTTGCGGGACCGGGTCGCCGACCTGGCCGAGGCCAGCCAGGCCCAGCACGAGGCCACCCAGGAGCTGCGCCGTGCCGCGGAGCGGGCCCACGCCCAGGCGGTCGAGGCCGTGGAGTCCGGCATCAGCGAGGGCACCCTGCTGCGTGGGGAGGTCCTCGCCCGGTGGCAGCAGCTGGTCGGCACGGGGGAGTTCCTGCGTCACGTCGAGGCCCACATCAGCAGCTGGCGCGACCGCTTCACCTCCGCGATCACGGGCACGCCGCCGCCGGCCGCGCCGCTCGGCGAGGCGCTGCAGTCCGGTGTCGCCGAGCTGCTGCGCGCCTACGCCCAGGGTGCCGCCGCGACCACCGCACGCCGCTGGCGGCAGCTGCCCGGCGGGGCCGCCCTCCTGGAGGAGCACCCCGAGCTGGCCCACCCCTCCGCCGACCTCGACGAGCGGGTCGAGCGCCTCGTGCGCGACTGGCAGGGGCAGCTGCTGGAGCTGGTCCGGGCCGAGGGCAAGGACCGGCGCACGACCGCGCGGATCATGGCCTTCGGGGTCAACGGACTGGCCGTCGTGCTCATGCTGGTCGTGTTCAGCCAGACGTGGGGGCTCAGCGGGGCCGAGGTCGGTGTCGCCGGTGGCGCAGCCGTCCTCGCGCAGCGGCTGCTCGAGGCGATCTTCGGCGACCAGGCCGTGCGCACCCTCGCGCTCAAGGCCCGCAAGCAACTCATGGACCAGGTCGAGGCGCTCTACGCGCAGGAGCGCCAGCGCTTCGACCGTGCACTCGAGAGCGTGGAAGTGGTGGCATCGCAGGCGAAGCAGCTGACCGACGCGGCCGCAGCGGTGGAGGCCGCGCGGTGAGCATCCTCAAGCTGGGGTCACGCCCCAACACCACCGCCCCGGCGGTGGGGGACCTCGGGGCACAGGCCGTCGCGCTGCGGGCCGCCCTGGAGGCCGGTGGCACGCGCTTCGACCCCACCGACCGCCGCATCGCCAAGAGCATCGTCAACAAGGTCGACGAACGCATCGCGATCACCGGTGCGCACACCGTCGTCGCCCTCGCCGGCGCCACGGGCAGCGGCAAGTCGAGCCTGTTCAACGTGCTGGTCAACGGCGACGTCGCCGACGTCGGCACCCGCCGGCCCACGACGTCGCTACCGACGGCCGGGGTGTGGGGCACCGAGCCGGCCACCCGCCTGCTGGACTGGCTCGGGGTGGGGCGCCGGCACGCCGTCGAGGGGCACGACGCAGGCGAGGACGCCGAGGCGCTGGAGGGCCTGGTCCTGCTCGACCTGCCCGACTTCGACTCGACCAACGCCGAGCACCGCGCCGAGGCGGACCGGGTGCTCGACCTCGCCGACGTCTTCGTCTGGGTGACCGACCCGCAGAAGTACGCCGACGCGCGCCTGCACGACGAGTACATCCGCACCCTGGCCAGCCACGCGGCGGTCACGCTGGTGGTCTTCAACCAGGCCGACCGGCTCTCCCCGGAGTACCTCGCCGCGTGCCGCGCCGACCTGACGCGCCTGGTTCACGAGGACGGCGCCACGGGCGCCGAGGTCATCGTCACCTCGGCCCACACCGGCCAGGGGATCCGCGACCTGCGGCGCGAGCTGGGGGAGGCGGTCAGCCGCCGTACCGCGGCCCAGCAGCGCCTCGCCGGTGACCTGCGGTATGCCGCGGGCCGCCTGCGCGACGCGGTCGCCGACACCGAGCCCAGTCTCGAGGGGGCCGCCGACGGTCCCCTGGTCGACGCGCTCATCCGGGCCGCCGGGGTCCCGACCATCCTGGCCGCCGTCGAGCGTGACTACCGGCGTGAGGCCTGGGCCCGCACCGGGTGGCCGTTCACCCGCTGGGTGCGCGCCTTCCGCCCCGACCCGCTGACCCGGCTGCGGCTGCAGCCGGAGAAGTCCGACACCGCCGTGCCGGGCATCACCGCCGCCGACGTCCGGGCCGTGCTCGGCCGCTCCTCCCTGCCTCCGGCCACCCCCGCCGCCCGGGCCGCCGTCGACCTCGCCACCCGCGACCTGGTCGACCAGGCTTCCGAGGGCCTGCCCCAGCCGTGGGCCGACGCGGTCGCCGACGCGGCCCAGGAGCAGCGCCCCGAGCTGACCGACGCGCTCGACCAGGCGGTCCTGCAGACGCCGCTGCGGGCGAACAAGCCGCTCTGGTGGGTCGTCACCGGGATCGCCCAGATGGTGCTCGCGGCGGCCGCCGTCGCCGGCGCGCTGTGGCTCGGCGTGCTGTCGGTCATGGGCTGGCTGCGCCTGCCCGCGGTGCCCACGCCCTACGTGGGCCCGGTGCCGCTGCCGACCGTGCTGCTCATCGCCGGGCTGGTGCTGGGCTTCCTGCTCGGGTTCGGCTGCCGGTCCGCGGCGCAGGTGGGGGCCCGCCGGCGCAAGGAGCTGGTCGCCGGCCGGCTCGAGGAGGCCGTGGCCGAGGTCGCCGACACGCACATCGTCGCCCCGCTGGAGGCCGTGCTGGCCGAGCACCGGCGCACCCGGGAGCTGCTCGCGGAGGCCGGCGCGACGGACTGACCGGGAAGCCGACCTGCCCCACTGTCGTTTGACGACTGCGGGGCAGGCCTGCCCGGCGCCGCGGGTGGGGTCATCCACATGGGGGGTGTCGGTTCGTCCCACCATCCACAGGTCGCACGGGCCCGTGGCCCGGTCACCGTACAGACCCGAGTCTGGAGGAACCCGCCGAGCGGTCGGCGGGGCACCAGATGAGGGGATGCACAGATGAACGAGAGCTATGTGACCGTCAGCGGCAACGTCGTGGGGGACCCGGTGGTGCGCACCACGCGGGCCTCGGTGCCGTTCGTGACCTTCCGGGTCGCTTCGACGGTGCGGCGGGTGGACGGCAAGACGGGGGAGTACATCGACGGTGGCACCAACTACGTCAACGTCACGGCTTTCCGGGCGCTGGGGGTCAACCTCGCCAGCTCGCTCCACAAGGGTGACCCGGTGATCGTCTACGGGCGGATGCGGATCAACCAGTGGGTCAACGGCGACCGCAGCGGCACGTCGGTGGAGATCGACGCCTACAACGTCGGTCACGACCTGTCCCGCGGGCAGTCGCAGTTCACCCGCGTCGCCAAGCCGCAGCTCGACCCGCAGGACCGGCTGGCCGACCCCGCCGTCCAGGAGGCGCACGACGAGCTCGACCGGGTCGACCTCGGGGGCGACCACTGCGGAGCGGGGTCCGGCGGGTTCGACCGCCCGGAGGAGTCCGCCGACACCGACGACTACGAGCTGGCAGGTGCCTCGGGCGCCTGAGCGGTGCTGACCTGCCCGGTCGGCGGGATCTGATTAACCCGGCGGGGCGTCAGGCAGATAGCCTGACGCCCATGCCCGAGTTCATCTACACCATGACCAAGGCGCGCAAGGCGCACGGCGACAAGGTCATCCTCGACGACGTCAGCATGTCGTTCTACCCCGGCGCCAAGATCGGCGTCGTCGGCCCCAACGGAGCCGGCAAGTCCACGATCCTCAAGATCATGGCCGGTCTGGACCAGCCCTCCAACGGTGAGGCGCGGCTGACCCCGGGCTACAGCGTCGGCATCCTGCTCCAGGAGCCCCCGCTCAACGAGGACAAGACCGTCCTCGGCAACGTGGAGGAGGGCGTGGGCGAGATCAAGGCCCAGCTCGACCGCTACAACGAGATCTCCGCGCTCATGGCCGAGCCGGACGCCGACTTCGACGCGCTGATGGAGGAGATGGGCAAGCTCCAGACGGCGATCGACGCGGCCGACGCCTGGGACCTCGACTCCCAGCTCGAGCAGGCGATGGACGCGCTGCGCTGCCCGCCGCCGGACGCCGACGTGACCGTCCTGTCCGGTGGTGAGCGCCGCCGGGTCGCGCTGTGCAAGCTGCTGCTGAGCAAGCCCGACCTGCTGCTGCTCGACGAGCCCACCAACCACCTCGATGCCGAGAGCGTGCAGTGGCTCGAGCAGCACCTGGCCTCCTACCCGGGCGCCGTGCTGGCCGTCACCCACGACCGGTACTTCCTCGACAACGTCGCCCAGTGGATCGCCGAGGTCGACCGCGGTCACCTCTACCCCTACGAGGGCAACTACTCGACCTACCTGGAGAAGAAGCAGGAGCGACTGCAGGTCCAGGGCAAGAAGGACGCCAAGCTGGCCAAGCGCCTCAAGGACGAGCTGGAGTGGGTCCGCTCCAACGCCAAGGCCCGCCAGACCAAGTCCAAGTCACGTCTGGCCCGCTATGAGGAGATGGCCGCCGAGGCCGAGCGCACCCGCAAGCTCGACTTCGAGGAGATCCAGATCCCGCCGGGCCCGCGCCTGGGCAGCGTCGTCATCGAGGTCGACCACCTGCGCAAGGGCTTCGAGGACCGGGTCCTCATCAACGACCTGAGCTTCACGCTGCCGCGCAACGGCATCGTCGGTGTCATCGGCCCCAACGGCGTCGGCAAGACGACCCTGTTCAAGACCATCGTCGGCTTCGAGGAGCCCGACGACGGCGTGGTCAAGGTCGGCGAGACGGTCAAGATCTCCTACGTCGACCAGAACCGTTCCGGTCTGGACCCCAAGCGCAACGTCTGGGAGACGGTCTCCGACGGCCTCGACTACATCCAGGTCGGCAACGTCGAGATCCCCTCCCGCGCCTACGTGTCCAGCTTCGGCTTCAAGGGCCCGGACCAGCAGAAGCCGACCGGCGTGCTCTCCGGTGGTGAGCGCAACCGGCTCAACCTGGCGCTGACCCTCAAGCTCGGTGGCAACCTGCTCCTGCTCGACGAGCCCACCAACGACCTCGACGTCGAGACCCTGGGCTCGCTGGAGAACGCCCTGCTCGACTTCCCCGGCTGCGCCGTGGTCATCAGCCACGACCGGTGGTTCCTCGACCGCGTCGCGACGCACATCCTCGCCTACGAGGGCACCGAGGAGGACCCGAGCTCCTGGTTCTGGTTCGAGGGCAACTTCGAGTCCTACGAGAAGAACAAGGTCGAGCGGCTCGGCGCCGACGCCGCCCGCCCGCACCGCGTCACCTACCGCAAGCTGACCCGCGACTGAGCCACACGGCATACCGCGGACACGACGGAGCCCGCGTCCCCCTGGAGGGGGCGCGGGCTCCGTGCTGTCAGGGGCGGACGAGCCGCTGGGCCAGCTGCCCGTATGCCGTGCCGATGGCTTCGGGGGTGCGCCGGGTCCCTGGCTCGTACCAGCGGGCCACGTCGATGCACATCGACAGCAGGGCCAGGGTGGTCCCGGGGACGTCGGGCACCTCGAAGTCGCCGGAGCGGACGCCGGCAGTCAGCACCTGGCGCACGACGGCGTCGATCTGCTTGCGCTGCGCCCGCACCTGGTCGCGGTGCTCGGGGGACAGGTGGGGGAACTCGTACTGCACGATCCGGGCCGTGCGGAAGTGCTCGGCGTGCCAGCGCGCGAAGTCCGAGACGATCGCGGAGACCTGGTCGCGGGGAGACGCGGCCCGCTCACGGGCGGCCTGCACCAGCTCCAGCGCCGCGGTGTGGCCCTGGTGGCTCAGCTGGAAGAGCAGGTCCTCCTTGCTGGCGAAGTGCACGTAGACGCCGGCCGGGCTCAGGCCGGCCCGGGCCGCGATGTCCCGGGTGGTTGTGGCGTGGAACCCCTTGTCCGCGAAGGCGTCGGCCGCGGCGTCGATGAGCCGCTGCACGGTCTCCGGGGCCCTGCGGGCCGTCCCGCCCGCCGTGTCGCCGGTGGTCGACGTGGCGTTCGTCATGGTTGACAGCATGGCCTACCTGTCGAAGACTAAGCAAGCGCTTAGTTACTCGGAGGTAGCCCATGCCCCGCAACGTGTACGGCCCCGACCACGAGGCCTTCCGTGCGTCCGTCCGCGAGTTCGTCGAGCGGAGCCTGAAGCCCCGCGCAGAGGACTTCATCACGGCCAAGTCGATCGACCGTGCCGTCTGGCTCGAGGCCGGCAAGCAGGGCCTGCTGGGCCTGGACATCCCCGAGGAGTACGGCGGCGCCGGCGCCGACGACTTCCTGTTCAACGCGGTGGCCGCGGAGGAGTTCTCGAAGTTCAACGCCGCGGTGTCCTCCTGCTTCGGCATCCACGCCGACGTGTGCCCGCCCTACATCGTCGACCTCGGCACCGAGGAGCAGAAGCAGCGCTGGCTGCCCCGCATGGCTGCCGGCGAGCTGATCTGCGGCATCGCCATGACCGAGCCCTCCGGTGGCTCCGACCTCGCGGCGCTGAAGACCACCGCGGTGCGCGACGGTGACGACTGGATCGTCAACGGCTCCAAGACGTTCATCACCAACGGCTACCAGGGCGACCTCATCATCGTCGCGGCCCGCACCGACCCGTCCAAGGGCGCCAAGGGCATCACCCTGTTCATGCTCGAGACTGGCATGGAGGGCTTCACCCGCGGCCGCAAGCTCGACAAGGTCGGCCAGGAGGAGTCCGACACCGCCGAGCTGTTCTTCGACAACGTGCGCGTGCCCGACGCCAACCGCATCGGTGAGGAGGGCCGCGGCTTCATCGCGATGATGGAGCGCCTGCCCCAGGAGCGGGTCGGCGCCGCGGTGTCCAACACCGCCCACGCGTTCCAGATCCTCGCCGAGACGATCGAGTACGTGAAGGAGCGCAAGGCCTTCGGCCAGCCGGTCGGCACGTTCCAGCACAACAAGTTCAAGATCGCCGAGATGCAGACCAAGCTCGAGGTCACCCAGGCCTACGTCGACGATTGCGTCGTGGCGCACGCGAAGGGCGAGCTCACCGCCGTCGACGCGGCCAAGGCCAAGTGGTGGTCGGCGCAGGTGCAGAACGACGTGCTCGACGAGTGCGTGCAGCTCTACGGCGGCTACGGCTTCATGAACGAGTACCGCGTCGCCCGCGCCTGGCGGGACGCCCGCGTGACCAAGATCTGGGCCGGCTCCAACGAGATCATGAAGGAGCTCATCGGCCGCGACCTCGGCCTCTGAGCCGGCCGCCGAGCCACCTTCTGCGCCACCCCGCCACCCCGAGGAGGAGCCCCCGTGGGCCTGCACGACCAGACCGTCGCCATCGTCACCGGAGCCAGCCGCGGCATCGGGTTCGGCATCGCCGAGCGCCTCGTCGCCGAGGGGGCCCGGGTGGTGGTCACCGGCCGCAAGCCCGAGGCGCTTGACGAGGCGGTCGAGCGCCTCGGCGGGGTCGAGCACGCGCTCGGCGTCGCCGGCCACGCCGACGACGCCGACCACCAGGACCAGGTCATCGCCACCGCCCGCGAGGTCTTCGGCCGGCTCGACCTGCTCGTCAACAACACCGGCATCAACCCCGCCTACGGGCCGATGATCGACACCGGGGTCGACACCGCCCGCAAGATCCTCGAGGTCAACGTGCTCAGCGCCTTCGAGTGGACCCGCAAGGCCGTGCGCAGCGGACTTGGCCAGGTCGACGACCGCGGCCGCCCGACCGGCGCCGTGGTCAACGTCGCCTCGATCGCCGGGCTCGGCGCCACCGGCATGCTCGGCTGGTATGCCGTGTCCAAGGCCGCCCTGATCCACCTCACCACCGAGCTCGGGCACCAGCTCGGGCCCGAGGTGCGCGTGAACGCCGTCGCCCCGGCCGTGGTCAAGACGCAGTTCGCCGAGGCGCTCTACGCCGGGCGCGAGGAGAAGGTCGCTGCGGCCTACCCGCTCAAGCGTCTTGGCGTGCCGGAGGACGTCGCCGGGGCCGTGTCGTTCCTGCTCTCCCGCGACGCCTCGTGGATCACCGGCCAGACCCTGGTCATCGACGGCGGCGTCACGCTCGGCGGCGCCCTGTGACCCGGTTCGACGGCCAGGTCGTCGTCGTCACCGGCGGCGGTCGCGGCATCGGTGAGGCCTATGCCCGGCGGTTCGCCGGTCTGGGGGCCACCGTGGTCGTCAACGACCTCGACGCCGGAGCCGCCGACGAGGTCGCGCGCGCGGTCGGCGGGCTGGCCGTCCCCGGCGATGCTTCCACCGAGGCCGGGGTCGAGGTGCTCCTCAGCGCGGCGGGCTCGCTCGCCGGCCCCGTCGACGTGTTCTGCGCCAACGCCGGCGTCGCCCGCGGCGGCCTCGAGGATGTGGACGAGAAGGCGTGGGAGACCTCCTGGCAGGTCAACGTCTTGGCGCACGTGCGGGCCGCGAGGGCGCTCGTGCCGTCCTGGGTGGCCCGTGGCCGCGGCACGTTCGTCTCGACGGTGTCCGCCGCCGGGCTGCTGTCCATCCCCGGGGCCGCGCCCTACGCGGTGACCAAGCACGCGGCATACGCGTTCGCGGAGTGGCTGTCGATGACCTACGGGGACAAGGGGATCGGCGTGCACGCGGTCTGCCCGCAAGGGGTGCGCACGCGCATGCTGGAGGACTCCGGGGACGCGGGCAAGGCCCTCATGGAGGCCTCCGCGGTCGAGCCCGCTGCCGTCGCCGACGCCCTGCTTGTGGCGATCGAGGAGGGCCGGTTCCTCGTCCTGCCGCACCCCGAGGTGGGCCCGATGTATGCCGGCCGCGCCGCCGACCCGGACCGCTGGCTGGAGGGCATGCGCCGGCTGGCGTCCTCGTTGCCGGCGTCGACGATGGGGGAGCGGTCCTGATGCGGGCGTGGCAGGTCGGTCGGCTCGGCGAGCCGGCTGACGTGATGACGCTGGCCGAGGTCTCCGAGCCCGTGGTGCAGCCGGGTCATGTCTTGGTCGACGTGGCGGCCACCGCGCTGAACTTCCCGGACGTGCTCATGGCGCGCGGGGAGTACCAGCTGCGCCCATCGCTGCCGTTCGTCCCCGGGGTCGAGGTCTGCGGCCGGGTGGTCGAGGTCGGCGAGGGCGTGACCGGGGTGGCCGTGGGTGACCGGGTCGTCGGCACCTCGGCGCCGCCAGCGGGTGGCCTCGCCGAGCGCGCGCTCATGCCCGCGGCGGCGGTGTTCCCGGCGCCGGAGTCCCTCGACGACGCCCAGGCGGCCGCACTGACCATCGGCTACCAGACGGCATACGTCGGACTGGTGCGCCGGGCGGGCCTGACGGCGGGGGAGACCCTGCTTGTCCACGCGGCCTCGGGAGGTGTCGGGTCGGCGGCCGTGCAGGTCGGCAAGGCGCTCGGTGCCCGCGTGATCGCGGTGGTCGGCGGCACCGAGAAGGCCTCTGCGGCGCGGGATCTGGGCGCCGACATGGTCGTCGACCGCACCGCCGTCGACCTCGTGCCGGCGCTGAAGGAGGCCGCCGGGCGCGGCGGGGTCGACGTGGTCTTCGACCCGGTGGGCGGCACGGCCTACGAGGCCTCGACCAAGGTCATCGCGTTCGAGGGGCGCATCGTGGTGGTCGGCTTCGCCGGGGGCACCATCCCGGCGCCGGCGCTCAACCATGCCCTGATCAAGAACTACTCGATCCTCGGGCTGCACTGGAACCTCTACCTCGCGCGCGAACATTCCGTGGTGGAGGAGGCGCACCGCCAGCTGACCGCCTGGGCAGCCGAGGGCCGGATCGCCCCCCTGGTGTCGGAGCGGCTGCCGTTCGAGCAGGCGGTTGACGCGCTGACCCGGCTGGGGCAGGGGCGCACGACCGGCCGCGTCGTCGTCCTCGCCCCACGCTGACCAGCGAGACCGGACACGCGTCAGCCCGCGTCTCGGAGCCGAAACGGCCTCGAAACGCGGGCTGAGCGGTGTTCGGGCGGGGGCGCGTCAGTCCTGCGGGCCGCCGGCGACGTAGATGACCTGGCCGGAGACGAAGCCGGCCTCCTCGGAGGTGAGGAACGCGACCGTCGCCGCGATGTCCTCCGGCTCGCCGACCCGGCCGACCGGGATCTGCGCAGAGGCCCCGGCGATGAAGTCCTCGAAGGAGACCTTCATCCGCTCGGCCGTCGCGCGCGTCATGTCGGTGGCGATGAAGCCCGGGGCGACCGCGTTGGCGGTGACGCCGAAGCGGCCCAGCTCGATGGCCAGGGTCTTGGTGAAGCCCTGCAGGCCGGCCTTGGCGGCGGAGTAGTTGACCTGGCCGCGGTTGCCCTGGGCCGAGGTGGAGGACAGGTTGACGATGCGGCCGTACTTCTCGGCCGTCATGTGGGCCTGGACCGCCTTGGTCATGAGGAAGGCGCCGCGCAGGTGCACCGCGATCACGGCGTCCCAGTCCTCGACCGTCATCTTGAAGATGAGGTTGTCGCGGATGATGCCGGCGTTGTTGACCAGGATGGTCGGCGCGCCGAGCTCCTCGGCCACGCGCGCGACCGCGGCCTCGACCTGCTCGGGCTGGCTGACGTCCACGCCCACCGCGATGGCCCGGCCCCCGGCCTCGGTGATCACCGAGACGGTCTGGGCGCAGGCGGCCTCGTCGAGGTCGAGGACGGCCACGGCGTGACCGTCGGCGGCCAGCCGGATCGCGGTGGCCGCGCCGATGCCGCGGGCCGCGCCCGTCACGATGGCGGTGCGCTGCGGGGTGGTGCTCACAGGGTGCCTCCTGGGGCTGTGGGTGGTGAATCGTGTTGGCAGCAAAGACTTCTCAGCCGAGCGCCTGGCGTCCGGCCGCGACGAGCGGGCCGACGACCGCGCCGATCCGCTCGAAGCCGGGGCCGACGGTCTGGCTGTGCGCGTAGCGGTAGTGGATGCCTTCGCAGATGACGGCGAGCTTGAAGTAGCCGAGCGCGGTGTACCAGGGCAGGGGAGTGACGTCGAGGCCGGAGCGCGCGGCATACCGGTCGATGAGCTCGTCCATGGGCGGGAAGCCGTTGTGCGGGCCCATCCCGTCGGAGACGACGCCGGCGACGCCGCGGGTCGGCAGGGCGTAGACCGGCAGCAGCCCGACGTCGCACAGCGGGTCGCCGAGCGTGGCCATCTCCCAGTCGAGCACGGCGCGGATGCGCTGGTCCGGGCCGACGATGGCGTTGTCGAGGCGGTAGTCGCCGTGCACGATCGTGGCCCGCTGGCTGGCGGGGACGCGAGCGGCCAGGTCGCCGGCCAGCTCCTCGACCCCCGGTATCTCGCGTGACCGGGACCGCTCCAGCTGCTGGCCCCAGCGCCGCACCTGCCGGTCCAGGAAACCCTCGGGGTGGCCGAAGTCCTTCAACCCCAACGTCTCCGGGTCCAGGGCATGCAGGTCGGCGAGCGTGTCGATGAGCTGGTGGGCGAGCTCGGCCCGGTCCTCGCGGGAGCGCCCGGCCAGGTCGGCGTCGGTGCGCAGCACCTCGCCCTCGACGAGCTCCATGACGTAGAACGGCGCGCCGATGACGTCGGTGTCCTCGCACAGGGCGACCATGTGGGGGACCGGGACGGCGGTGTCGCGCAGGGCGGACATCACGCGGTACTCGCGCGTCATGTCGTGGGCGGTGGCCAGCACGTGCCCCAGCGGCGGCCGGCGCACGACCCAGGCCCGGCTGCCGTCGCTGACCCGATAGGTCAGGTTGGACTTGCCGCCGGCGATGAGGTCGGCGCTCAGCGTCAGCGAGCCGTCCGCCGGTCCGACGACCGGCGCCATGAAGCGCGACAGCGCCTCGAGGTCGAGCCCATCCACCATGCGCCCGACCTTACTGAGCGCTTGCTTAGTCGGGAACCCCGGCTGGCGTGACCATGGTCATGGGCTCAGCCCTTCCGGCCCTGCACCCAGCCGGAGCCGGCCGACTCCTTGATCCGCAGCATGCCCTCCTGGGCGACCGTCGCGACGAGCACGCCGTCGGCGCTGAACATGCGGCCGGTGGCCAGGCCGCGCCCGCCGGAGGCCGAGGGGGAGTCCTGGGTGTAGAGCGTCCACTCGTCAGCGCGGGCCGGGCGGTGGAACCACATGGCGTGGTCCAGGCTGGCCGGGCGCAGGCGCGGGTCGGCCCAGGCGATGCCGTGCTTGCGCAGCACCGGCTCGAGCAGCGAGTAGTCGGAGCAGTAGGCCAGCACCGCGGCGTGCAGCAGCGGGTCGTCGGGCATCCGCGACATCGCCTTGAGCCACACGCTCTGCCGGGCCGCGTGCTGGCGCCCGGGGTGGACGTAGATCGCGCCCTCGACGTGGCGCAGGTCGATGGCGCGTCGCGTCGACCAGAACAGCGCCGCCGGGTGGTCGATGTCGGCCAGCTCCTGGGCGGCCGTCGGCAGCATCTCGGGGTCGGGGGAGGCCGGCATCGGCTCCTGGTGGTCGAGGCCGTCCGCCTCGGTCTGGAACGAGGTGATCATCGACAGGATCGGCTTGCCGTACTGGATCGCGTGCACCCGCCGGGCGGAGAAGGAGGCCCCGTCGCGCAGCCGTTCCACGGCGAAGCGGATCGGGTGGCTGGAGTCGCCGGCGCGCAGGAAGTAGCCGTGCAGGGAGTGGATGTGCCGGGGCGCTCCCTCGACGTCGGCGACGGTGCGCCCGGCGGCGATGATCGACTGCGCCAGCACCTGCCCGCCGAACACCCGGCCGTGCGGCTGCGGCTGGCTGCGCCCGACGAACACGTCGGCCTCGGACTCCCCGAGGTCGGACTCGGCGTCGTCGGGGGCGTCGACGCTGATGTGCGCCAGTCCCGCGGGCTGGAGGTCGAGGACGTCGAGCAGGTCCTCGAAGGGGTCGGCGAGCGAGCCGTCGTCAAGCGTCGTGGTCACAGCGAGACGATATCCGGCGCCTGCCATGATGGGTCGCATGCCTGCCCGTCCGTACCACGTCGACGTGCCCCTCCGCTGGTCCGACATGGACGCCTATGGCCACGTCAACAACGTCCAGTTCCTGCGGCTGCTCGAGGACGCGCGCGTCATCGGCTTCCAGGAGTGGTTCGGGCAGGACCGCTCGATGCTCAACGAGGGCGTGCTCGTCGCCCGTCATGAGATCGAGTACCTCGCGCCGCTGGAGTTCCGCCACGCCCCGATCGCCGTCGACATGTGGGCCACGAAGGTCTCCGGCGCCAGCTTCGACCTCGCCTACGAGGTCCGCGACCCCGAGGACCACGGCACCAGCCTGTATGCGCGGGCCGAGACGACGCTCGTCGCCTACGACTTCTCGACCGCCTCGCCGCGGCGGCTGCGTCCGGACGAGCGCGAGAAGCTGCGCTCGGTCTCCGGCGAGCCCGTGCCGTTCCGCTGGCGTGCCAAGGGGTCCCGCGCGTGAGCACGCTGCGCTTCCCCGACGCCGAGGCGCTGGCCGACCTGGGCACCTTCGTTGCCCGCGCCCGCTCGCTCGACGCCGACGGCGCGGTTCGGCTCCAGGCCCGCGGGCTGGTCCTCGCGGCCTACGTCGGGGTGCTGCCCGGCCACGGGCTCATGGCCGACGGTGCCGTCATCGGCATGCGGGTCATGCCGCTGGCCGAGCCGGCCGAGCTCGACACCACCGTGCCGCTGGCCGGGGTCACCGACCGGCTGGCCCGCACCGGCACCGCCGGCGCGCGGACCCTGGACGTGCCGCCCACCACCGTCAGCGCCGGGTGGGCCGCCGTGGCCCCGCCGCGCCAGGGCTGGGAGCGGGTGGGCGAGCTGCCCGCCGCGGCGCTCAGGACCGTTGCCACGCAAGGCATCGAGGAGATCGCCCAGGGTGCGCCGACCGGCTCGGGCGGTCACGCCGTGACCTCCCTGCGTGAGCGGGTGTGGAGCCGGATGACCGGGACCGTGCCGCCGGTGCCCGCGGGGGCGGCGTTCGCGGCATACGCGCTGGGCTTCCTCGGCGCGGGTGACGCCGCGGTGTTCATGCATGGTCGGTGGACCCGGGTGTCGACCCAGGCAGGTCACGTCCTGCTGCGGTGACCGCCGAGCACGACGAGGGCGGCGACCGCGGCCATCCCTGACCAGATCAGCACGAACACGCCGGTGTCCTGGCCGTTGGCGTGGTGCAGCGCGGCGAACACCGCGCCGGACGTGGCGATGCCGAGCACGCTGCCGAGGGCATCGGCGAGCTGCAGCGCCGAGGAGGCCCGGCCGCGCTCGGCCTCGGAGGCCAGCTGCAGGGACAGCACCGACGTGGTCGACATGGCCAGCCCCATGCCGAGCCCGGCGAGGACCTGGCAGACCCCGACCAGCACGGATGGCAGGCCGGCGGAGGCCACGACGGCCATGCCCGCGATCCCCAGGGTCAGCGACGTGCCGCCGGCCATGACCAGGCCGGTGCGTCGGTGGAGGAACGCGTCGCGCCCCTGCACCCACGACCCGAACGACCAGCCCAGCGCGCCGATGGTGAGCACGATGCCGGCTTCGGTGGCCTTGAGGTGACGTTGTGAGACCAGCATCAGCGGGACGAAGGCCAGGCTGCCGTTGAAGGCCGCGGTGAGCAGGAACCGGCTGAGCACCACCGACGGCAAGCCGCGGGCCATGCGCAGGGTGCCGCGGGGGAGCAGCCGCGGGGCGGTGGCGCCGAGGACGACCACGCCCAGCCCGGTCAGCACGATCGGCCAGGCCTGCGGCGGGACCAGGGCCTGCGAGCCCCACTGCAGCGCCGCGGCGGCGGTCGCCACGCCGAGCCCGAGCCAGGCGGTGCGCCGGTGGGCGGCCCGCTCCTCAGCCGCGACGTCACGCCGGTCGCACTCGTCGGCGAGGCGGGAGCGCTGCGAGAGCACGGCGAGCAGGGTCAGTGCGACGGCGGGGACGACGACGAGGAAGACCCAGCGCCAGGACAGCTGGGTCGCCAGCCAGCCGGCGACCGGCGGCCCGACGAGCGCCGGCAGCACCCACGCCGCGGACACCCACGTGAACACCTTGGGGCGCAATGCATCCGGGTAGGCCCGGCCGATCACGACATAGAGCGCGACCACCACCAGGCCGCCGCCGAGGCCGGCGACGAACCGGCCGGCCAGCAGCAGGGGGAAGCTCGTCGCCAGGCCGGCCACCGCGGACCCACCGGCAAGCAGCACCTGTCCGGCGATGAGGCCGGGCAGCGGCCCGCGCCGGTCGCTCCACACCCCCGCCAGGACGATGCCGAGCAGCTGCGCGGTGAGCATCACCGAGAACGCCAGGCTGTAGGAGCGCACCGCGTCGAGATCGCGCGCCACCACCGGCATCGCCGTGGAGATCGCCATCGCCTCGAACGCGACGGTGGTCACCAGGGCCACGATGGCCAGCGTCACCAGCCGGTATGCCGGCGCCATGGGTCCGCGCGCCGGCGCCGGGGCGGTGGTGGCCGGGCTCAGGTCGTGTGTCGTCGCGGTCATGTCGTCCATGGCACGACATCAAGTGCGCTTGAGGTCAAGGCGACGGGCATGACTCTCACGCTAGCCCCGGTCACCGACACCTGGCTCCGGCTTTTCTCTGCGTCGCGCTGACCGCGGGTGCCCGTCCGAACGCACCAGATACGTCGAATCAGGCCCGGATCGGGGCCGAGACGACGGATCTGGTGCGTTCGGTCAGGTGCAGGTGGGGGTCAGAGGCGAGCCCAGACCGTGGTGTCGGTGCCCACCGTGCCGTCCTGCGCCAGCGGGGCGCTCGACAGCAGCACCGAGGCGCCCTCGGGCAGGGCCACGCCCGGGGTGCCCAGGTTGGTCACCACGAGGGTGCGCTCGCCGGCCGCGTCGACGACGAACGCCACGACGTCCTCACCGTAGCCCTCGACCCACGTGAACGAGCCCACGCCGAGCGCCCGCTCACGACGGGTGGCGAGCAGCGCGCGGTACAGCTCGAGGGTGGAACCCTCGACGCCCTCCTGCTGGTCCACGGCATACCGGCCGTAGACCTCGGGCTGGGGTAGCCACGTGTCCGCGGACGGGCCGAAGCCGAACGCGGGGCGGTCGGCCTCCCACGGCAGCGGCACGCGGCAACCATCACGGCCGCGCTCGGTGCGCCCGGAGCGCTCCCAGGCCGGGTCCTGGCGGAACTCGTCGGGCATGTCGGTGGAGTCGGGCAGGCCGAGCTCCTCGCCCTGGTAGAGGTAGGCCGAGCCGGGCAGCGCCAGCATGATCGCGGTCGCGGCGCGGGCGCGGCGCAGGCCCAGCTCGACGTCCGGCTGCGGGTCGCCGATGCCGATGCCGTTGGGGCGCTTGCTGCCCACCGGCAGGCCCAGCCGCGAGGCGTGACGGACGACGTCGTGGTTGGACAGCACCCACGTCGACGGCGCGCCGACCGAGTCCGCAGCCTCGAACGAGGACGTGATGACCGTGCGCAGGTCGGCGGCGACCCACGAGGTGGTGAGGAAGTCGAAGTTGAACGCCTGGTGCATCTCGTCGTCGCGGACGTAGCGCACCGCCCGCTCCTGCGGGTGGACCCACGCCTCGGCGCACAGGATGCGGTCGCGGTTGCGGTCGACCGTGTCGCCCTCGACCGGGTTGTAGGCGTCCAGGATCCGGCGCCAGCGCTGGTAGATCTCGTGGACGCGGTCCTGGTCCCACATCGGGGGCCGGCGCTCGTCGTGCTCCTCGTCGGCGCCGCCGAGCATCTCCTGGGACTCCTCCCAGTCGGGCAGGCCGTCCTCCTTGATCAGGCCGTGCGCCACGTCGACGCGGAAGCCGTCCACGCCGCGGTCGAGCCAGAAGCGCAGGATGTCCTCGAACTCGGCGCGGACCTCGGGGTGCTCCCAGTTGAAGTCGGGCTGCTTGGGGTCGAACAGGTGCAGGTACCACTGGCCGGGGGTGCCGTCGGCGTCGACGGTGCGGGTCCAGGCCGGGCCGCCGAACACGCTGCGCCAGTCGTTGGGCGGCAGCTCGCCGGACTCGCCCTGGCCGTCGCGGAACATGTAGCGCTCGCGCTCGGGACTGCCCGGGCCGGCGGCCAGCGCGGCGCGGAACCACGCGTGCTCGTCGGAGGAGTGGTTGGGCACGAGGTCGACGATGACCTTCAGCCCGAGCTCGTGGGCGCGGGCCAGCATGGCGTCGGCGTCGGCCAGGGAGCCGAACAGCGGGTCGATGTCGCGGTAGTCGGCCACGTCGTAGCCCGCGTCGGCCTGGGGCGAGGTGTAGAACGGCGAGAGCCAGATGGCGTCCACGCCCAGCTCACGCAGGTAGGGCAGCCGCGCGGTGATGCCGGGCAGGTCACCGATGCCGTCGCCGTTGGCGTCGGCCCAGGACCGCGGGTAGATCTGGTAGATCACCGCGTGACGCCACCACGGGGAGTCCGCAGCGCTGCCGGCGTGCGTCGGGTGGGCAGCCGGGGTCACGTTCGTCGCGGGGACGACGGTCGGGTCGAGTGTGGGGGAGGCAGTCACGGTGGGCCATCCTCCACCAGCCGGCGCCGTCGGCCAAAGCCGACCCGCAAGGTCTTGCAGTGTGAGCAAGAACTTGCAGGCCACCGGTATGCCGCGCCGTCGCCCGGCAGTGTCGCTCCCCGACGCCTGACAGGTCACGTTGCATGTTTGTGCAAACGAGTGGCTTCGTGCTGCGGTCCTGACGCAACATCGTCACGCAGCACACTCGCTCGGT
>NZ_JBTCWL010000055.1:0-26884 GCF_054325275.1 Oryzihumus sp. | reverse complement strand
GGGTCCAGCGCCTCGGCCGCCAGCCTGGCCGCACGCACGGTGAGCCAGAAGCCGTCGGCGAGGTGCGTCCGGGTCGACGCCGGGTGGTCGTCGACGCCGGCCTCGACCGCCAGCAGCTGCGCGGCGACGTTGTAGGCGCTCGCCGGGACGACCTGCTCGTCGGGCCCCGGCGGGAGCAGCGCCGCCAACCAGCCCTCGGAGGCCGCCGTGCGGCGGGTGATGCGCAGGTCTTCGTCGAGCGTCAGCACGACGGGTCCCACGTCCTCCCGTTGGGGAGTCGCGGGCTCGACGAACGTGCGCGCCTGGCACCGACGCAGCGCGGTCGTCGACGAGGGAGCGAGGCCGGCCAGGAGGTCGGCGTCGGTGCGTCCGAACGGCCCGCTCGTGTCGAAGCGCCAGAGGTCCAGGAAGCCCCAGCAGCCGAACTGGTCCGCGAAGACGGTGGACGCGACGTCTCGGACCCCGTACCGGCTCATCACCTCGCGCCACACCCGGCTGCGGGCCAGGTCGCCGCCCACCAGGTCGTCCAGGCGCCCGGTGGGGGACGTCCCGCGCTTCAGCACGGTCCAGCGGTTGAGCGGGGTGGCGTACTTCGCCCTGATGAGCGCAGGCAGCTCCGGCAGGCAGGGGACGTCGGCGAGCGGTGCCACGCCCACCGTGGTCACCGGGTCCGTCAGCAGCCAGACGTATGCGTCGAAGCCCACCTCGTCACGCAGGACCGCGAGGATTCTGCGGCGCAGGTCGGTCGAGTCCAAGGGCACGTCGGCGAGCGCCTCGATGTGCTCGCGCGCTCGCGTCCGGCCCCACCTGCCAGGCATGGCAGGAGCGTATGCCCGCGGGGGTCGCGCACCGCTTCGCCCGACGGCCCGGCCCATCCCAGGTTCCTGGGATGACGGTCGCCTCACTCGGCGACCTACCCTGCCGGTCACGAGCGACCCCGGAACCGGCAAGGAGGGCCCATGACCACACTCCGCATCGAGCACCCGATCCACGACTACGACCTGTGGAAGACCGCGTTCGACCGCTTCGAGGACGCGCGCGCGAAGGCCGGAGTACGCAGCTACGCCATCCGCCGGCCGGCCGACGACCCGCACTACCTGATGGTCGACCTGGAGTTCGAGACCCACGAGGGTGCGGCGGCGTTCGAGACGTTCCTGGAGCAGCGCGTGTGGTCCTCGCCGACCGCCGCGCCGGCACTGGCCGGCACGCCGCGCACCCGCATCCTGGACCTGCTGCGCACCGAGACCCTCCCACCCACCGGCTGACGAACGCCCGCCTCACCGAGCAGGTGGCTGCTGCGCGGCCGTCCCGGACCGGTTCCAGCAGCCATCCGCTCGGTGACGGGCCGAGGGTGAGGGGGCCGAGGGTGAGGGGGCCGGGGGTGAGGGGCCGGGGTGGAGGGCGAATACCGGCCAGCACGGTTGTCTCGGATCGTAGGACGGGTATCCCATCATCCGGGTCCTTCGCTGCGCCCCGGCCTGGCGCTGCTGGACCTGGGCTGCGGGCCCGGGACGATGGGCGGTGCGCGCCTGCCGGACCCCGGCGTCAAGGACGCGTCAAGATCGCTGATCGGTGCGGCATCGGGCTCGGAGAATCGAGAGGTGGCCACCGCCTGGACGTCCGACGCAGAGTCCCCCGTCGCGCTCGCCGAGGGTCCTGTTCTCCCCGAGCCGCCCGGCTACCGGCTCAAGCGCCGCCTGTTGGGCAAGGCGCTCACCCGTGACCAGCTCCAGCACGAGCGGCTGAGCAAGCGCCTCGCGCTCGGCGTCTTGTCGTCCGACTGCATCTCCTCCTCGGCGTACGGCTCGGAGGAGATGCTGGTCATCCTGCTGCCCGCCTTCGGGATCGCGGCGTTCACGATGCTGCTGCCGCTCACCGTGGTCATCCTGGGCGTGCTGGCCATCGTCACGTTCTCCTACCGCGACGTGGTGTCGGTCTACACGAAGACCGGTGGCTCGTACGTGGTGGCCCGCGAGAACTTCGGCCCGGCGGTGGCGCAGATCGCGGCCGTGGCGCTGATGCTCGACTACATCGTCACCGTGGCGGTGCAGGCCGCGGCCGGGACCGCCGCGGTCACCTCCGCGGTCCCGGCGCTGGCGAGCTGGTCCCTGTGGATCACCGTCGGCGTGGTGCTCGTGCTGTTCTACGGCAACCTGCGCGGGATCCGTGAGGCCGGAAGGGCGTTCGCGTTCCCGACGTACTTCTTCCTCGCGTCGATGACCGTCGTCATCGTCACCGGCGTGGTCCGCGAGCTGCTCGGCGACCTGCCGCACTACGACCCGATGACCTCGCCGGGGGCGTTCCCGGTCGGGCACGGCTCCTCGCTGCTGACCTTCGGCGCGATCTTCATCCTCATGAAGTCGTTCGCCAACGGCGGGTCGTCGCTGACCGGGCTGGAGGCGATCTCCAACGGGGTCAGCACCTTCCACACCCCGCAGGGCCTCAACGCGCGCAAGACCCTGGTCGTCATGAGCTCGGTGCTGGCGTTCCTGGTCGCCGGGGTGTCCTGGCTGGCGCACGAGACCCACGCGGTGCCCTACGAGTCGGGCTCGCCGACCGTGATCTCCCAGGTCGCCAAGGCCGTCTTCGGCGACGGCGCCGTGGGCCACGTGCTCTTCCTGCTGGTGCAGACCGCGACGATGCTCATCCTCTACACCGGCGCCAACACGCCGTTCAACGGCTTCCCGTTCCTGGCGAACTTCGTGGCCGGAGACGGGTTCCTGCCCCGCTGGCTGACCAAGCGCGGTCACCGGCTCGCCTTCTCCAACGGCATCATCGTGCTGACGGTGGTCTCGCTGGCGCTGATCATCGGCACCGGCGCCCACGTGGACAAGCTGGTCGCCTTCTACGCGATCGGCGTCTTCACCGGCTTCACCCTGGCCGGCTTCGGGATGGCCCGGCACTACCAGACCTACCGGCAGGGCCGGTGGCGCGCCAAGGTCGGGCTCAACCTGGTCACCGGCGCCGTCTCGGCCCTGGTGGTGGTCATCTTCGCCGTCACCAAGTTCACCGAGGGCGCCTGGCTGGTCGTGCTGGTCTTCCCGGTGATGGTCGTCGTCCTGCTGCGCCTGCACCGCACCTACCAGCGCGAGGCGGCCCTGCTGCGGGCGTCGCCCTCCGCCGTGCCCGCGGCCCGGGCGGCGCGCAACGTCGTCCTCGTGCTCGTGGACAGCGTGGACCTCGCCGTCATCCGGGCGATCCGGTATGCGCGGACCTTGCGTCCCAGCGAGATCCGCGTGGTGCACTTCGTCATCGACTCCGCCCACGCGGAGGTGCTGCAGCGGGAGTGGGACGCCCAGCCGGGCCTGGACCTGCCGCTGGAGCTGGTCGACTGCCCGGACCGGCGGCTGCCGCGGGCCGCGCTAGAGCTGGTCGACCGGGTCCTCAGCTCCGGGGAGTCCACCCAGGCGACCGTGCTGCTGCCCCGCCGCTCCTACGGCGCGCTGCTCGGGCGGCTGCTGCACGACCGCACCGCCGACGACATCGCCGCTGCCGTCTCCCAGGTCGCGGGCGTGGCGGCGACGATCGTGCCGTTCGACGCCTCCCGCGCGCCGTGGCGGCGGGTGCAGCACGAGGCCGAGGCCGCGCTGGCGTCCGGGACAGGCGACCGGAACGGCGCCGGGAGTCGCAGGGAGGGTGCCGCCGTCGCGACGATGACCGCGCCGGAGGGGTGCGTGCCGATCGCGCAGGCGCCCCATCGCCGCACGGCGGTGCTGCAGGGGCGGATCCGCTCCTGCGAGGTCTCGCCGATCTCCGGCAGCCCTGCGCTGCGCTGCGAGCTCGTGGACGACTCCGGCGGGGTGACCCTGCTCTTCTACGGGCGGCGCGCGATACCGGGGATCGAGCCGGGGGCGAACGTCCGGGTGGAGGGGCGGGTGGGCGACTACCGCGGGCACCTGGCCATGGCGAACCCGATCTACCGTCTCCTCCCTCGGGACGGGGCTGTCCCCGCCACCTGAGCGGGTTGGCAGACTGGGCGCCATGACGTCCTACGAAGCCGCCTCCGACCGCTACGAGTCCTCGATGCAGTACCGCCGCTGCGGCAGCAGCGGCCTGAAGCTCCCCGCGATCTCGCTCGGCCTGTGGCACAACTTCGGCGACGACAAGACGCTCGACAGCCAGCGCGCGATCCTGCGCCGCGCCTTCGACCTGGGCATCACCCACTTCGACCTGGCCAACAACTACGGCCCGCCGTACGGCGCCGCCGAGCGCAACTTCGGCACGATCTTCGCCCAGGACTTCGCGCGCTACCGCAACGAGCTGGTCATCTCCAGCAAGGCCGGCTGGGACATGTGGCCCGGGCCGTACGGCGAGGGCGGCTCGCGCAAGTACCTCCTGAGCTCCCTGGACGACTCGCTGGCGCGGATGGGCCTGGACTACGTCGACATCTTCTACTCCCACCGCTTCGACGCCGAGACGCCGATCGAGGAGACGATGATGGCGCTCGACCAGGCGGTGCGCTCGGGCAGGGCGCTGTATGCCGGCATCTCCTCCTACTCGGCGAAGAAGACCCAGGAGGCGGCGACCATCGCCCGCGAGCTGGGCACGCCGCTGCTGATCCACCAGCCGTCCTACTCGATGCTCAACCGCTGGATCGAGAAGGGCCTGCTCGACGAGCTCGAGTCGCAGGGCATGGGCTGCATCGTGTTCACCCCGCTCGCGCAGGGGCTGCTCACCGACCGTTACCTCAACGGCGTCCCGGCCGACTCGCGCGCGGCGCAGGACAAGTCGCTGCTGCCGGAGCATCTCGACGAGAAGGTGCTCGGGCACGTGCGGGCGCTCAACGAGATCGCCGGCCAGCGCGGGCAGAAGCTGGCGCAGATGGCCCTGTCGTGGGCGCTGCGTGACCAGCGGGTCACCTCGACGGTGATCGGTGCCTCCTCGGTGCAGCAGCTGGAGACCAACGTCGGCGCGCTGGCCAACCTGACCTTCACCGACGAGGAGCTCGCCGCGATCGACCAGGACGCGGTCGAGGCCGGCATCAACCTCTGGGCCGGCGTCACCGAGGACTGAGACCAGGGTCCCACCACGGGAGGGGGCGCGCATGGCACGGGAACAGCTGCAGCTGACGACCGACTACCTCGCGCCCTCTCCGCTGTGGATCCGTGGCGGGTGCGTGGGGGACCCGCGCCGGCTCGGGGTCTCGGCCGCGCTCACCGAGCGGCTGCTGGCCTGGCAGGCGGACTTCGACGAGCACTTCCACTGGGACCGCGGGTGGGACGCATCCGAGTCCGCCGAGGCGTGGGCAGCCCGTGGCCCGCGGCTGCTCGAACCTCTCCAGGCCGAGCTCGGGGACCGCTACGAGGTCACGCTCGACCTGTGGCCGATGGACCCGGGCGGCTTTCCTCCGGCGTGAGCCGGAAGACCGGGTGGTCGGCGGGATCGGGCCGCTTGCGGAAGTAGACCCCGACCGTCCACCCGGCCTTGCGCCGCCAGGCCCGCAGCACCGCCGGGCGCTGGTCGACCGGCACCTCGACCGTGGTCCAGGCCGTCGTGCGACCGCGCTGGGTCAGGGTGAGACGGCCGGCCGCGCGGACGTTGTGCACCCAGTCGGAGTCGCCGTAGGGCGAGACGAGGTAGCGGTGACCGGCGACGTCGACCGGCACGACCGGCATACGGTGCGGGCGGCCGCTGCGGCGCCCGGCCACCTCCAGGGTGTGCACGTCCCACCACGTCGTGCGGCGCACCAGCGGGTTGAACACCCGCGTGGTCAGGGCGGTCGGCCGCAGGCGCGGCACCGGGTCAGGCCGGGGTGAGCCGGAACAGCGGGTGGTCGGCCGGGTCGGGCAGCTTCTTCCAGTACTGCTCCACCTCCCGGCCCGCCTTCTTGCGGTATGCCGTGATGACCGGCTCGCGCTCGGCCACCGGGACCTCCGTGACGGTGTAGTCGCGCAGGTCGCCCTTCTGCCCCAGGCCGACCCGGCCGGCGGCGCGGACGTTGCGCACCCAGTCGGACTCACCGCGGGTCGAGACGATGTAGAGGTGGCCGTCGACCTCGACCGGGATGACCGGGAGGTCCTGGTTCCGCGCGCTGTTGCGTCGCGAGACCCGAAGGGTGTGAACGCCCCACAAGGTGGTGCGCATCGCGACCTTGTTGGCGACCTTGACGGTGAACGAGCCGGGCTTGAGGTAGGCCATGGCCCCATCCTCGGGTCGGGGCGCGCCCGCGTCGACCGGTTTGGCCGACTCCGGGATGGACCACTCCCGACCGGACACGGCTTGACCCGCGTTCGGGGGCGGTCCGGGCCGCGAAACGCGGGTCAAGCCGTGTTCTCTGGGCAGTGATGGCGGTCGGGCTTGCCGCGGTGGCCGACCGCCGTGTAGGCATCGCGGGTGCCGATCGCCGACTGGTTCCTGTCCGCCGACGAGCGCGGCAACCCCGCGACCCGCCTGGACAGTCGCCACCCCGACGGGCGGGCGTGGACGTGCGGCAACACCGTCACCCCGCTGGTGCACGGCGCGACGTACTTCGCCGAGCTCGACCGGCGGGTGCGGCAGATGGGCGACGGCGACCTGCTGCTGTTCACCGACTGGCGGGGTGACGCCGACCAGCAGCTGCTCGGCAAGGACGGCAGCGAGGTTGCCACCCTGCTGGGCGACGCCGCCCGGCGCGGGGTCGACGTGCGCGGCCTGGTGTGGCGCTCGCACTGGAAGCGCCTGTCCTTCGCCGCGGAGGCCAACCGCACCCTCGGCGACCTCGTCAACGAGGCCGGCGGCCAGTGCCAGCTCGACATGCGGGTGCGTCCCGGCGGCTCGCACCACCAGAAGCTCGTGGTCCTGCGCCACCCTGGCCGCCCCGAGCTCGACGTGGCGTTCGTCGGTGGGCTGGACCTGTGCCACAGCCGCCGCGACGACGCCGACCACGCCGGCGACCCGCAGCGGCAGCCGATGGCGAAGGTCTACGGCGAACGCCCGCCGTGGCACGACGTGCAGGTCGCCCTCACCGGGCCGGTCGTCGGCGACGTCGAGACCGTCTTCCGGGAGCGCTGGGAGGATCCCCAGCCGCTCAGCCGCAGCCCCTGGCGCCGGGCGCAGGACCGGGTCCGCGGCGTCCAGCCCGACCGGGTGACCCCGCTGCCGGAGCAGCTGCCCGACCCGGAGCCGACCGGCGAGCTGGCGGTCCAGCTGCTGCGCACCTACCCCTTCCGGCGCCCGGGCTACCCGTTCGCGCCCCAGGGGGAGCGCAGCGTCGCGCGCGGCTACCGCAAGGCGCTCGGCCAGGCCCGGCGCCTGGTCTACGTCGAGGACCAGTACCTGTGGTCCACCGAGGTCGCCCGGCTGCTGGCCCGAACGTTGCGCGCCAACCCCGAGCTGCACCTGGTCGCGGTCCTGCCGCACCACCCCGACCAGGACGGGCGCCTGGCCGTGGCCCCGCAGCTGCTCGGTCGCCAGACCGCGCTGCGCATCCTGCAGCGCGCGGCACCCGGCCGCGTCACGGCATACGGCGTGGAGAGCCCGGCCGGCGTGCCGGTCTACGTCCACGCCAAGGTCTGCGTCATCGACGACACCTGGGCCTCGGTGGGATCGGACAACTTCAACCGGCGCTCGTGGACGCACGACTCCGAGATCGCCGCGGCCGTGCACGACCCCGGCGGCTACCCGCAGCGGCTGCGCCTCGCGCTGGCCGCCGAGCACCTCGACCTCGAGGACGCCTCCGCGCTGGCCGACCCGGCCGAGACGCTCGCGGCGTTCGCCCGCTCGGCGCAGTGCCTGCAGGCGTGGCACGACGGCGGCCGGGTCGGCCCGCGCCCGCCCGGCCGGCTGCGCCCGTTGACCGAGCACCACGTCAGCGGGTGGACGCGGGTGTGGGCCGGGGTGTTCTACCGGCTCGTGCACGACCCCGACGGCCGGTCCTGGCGCCAGCGCCTGCGCCGCGCGGACTGAGGACGCACCGGGGCGCACAGGGACGCGGAGCATCATGGCCCGCGTGCTTCCCCCGCCGACCGCCTCGAGCTGGCTGACCGCCTGGACCGCGGACCCCGTCGGCATCGCCCTCGGAGTGCTGCTCCTGGCCGGGTATGCCGTGTGCCTGGTCCGCCTGCACCGCACCGGACGCGCGTGGTCGGGGTGGCGCGCGCTGGCGTTCGCCGTGCTGGGGGTCGGGACGTTGGTCTACGCCACCTGCGGGGTGCTCGCGGTCTACCGGGGCACGCTCTTCTGGATGGCCGCGGCCCAGGCGACGGTGCTCTCGGCGGTGACGCCGCTCGGCCTGGCGCTCGGCGACCCGGTCACGGTGTCGGCGAACGCTCTGGGGGACAGGGGTTCCGGCCGGCTGCTGGGCGTCCTCCGCGGGCGGGTGGCACGGGTGCTGATGTTCCCGCTGGTGAGCTCGGCGGTCGCCGTCGGGGCCCTGGTGGCGGTGTTCTTCACCCCGTGGCTGGCGGACTCGGTGGCCAGTGCCGGGGTGCGCGAGGTGCTCTACCTCGTGCTGTTGGGGACCGGCGCGCTGTTCGTGCTGCCGCTGCTGGGCGAGGAGATGCTCCCGGCGTGGTGCACCCACCCGGTGCGGGCGCTGTTCGCGTTCGTCGACGGCCTGGCCGACGCCGTGCCCGGCATCCTCGTGATGACCGCGCCGACCCTGCTGGCGGCCGGCGTGCCCGGCTACATGGACCGCACCTGGGGGCCGGACCCGGCCTGGGACCAGAAGCTCGGCGGCGGGGCGATGCTGGGCATCGCCGAGAGCGTCGGCCTGCCGTTCCTCTTCGCCGTGCTCATCGGCTGGGTGCGCGCCGACGCCGCGGAGGCGCGGGCCGTCGACGCCGAGCTGGACGCCCGCGAGCGTGCGCCGCAGCAGGTGCAGGCCGCGGAGGGTGTCGCCGAAGAGGGCGCCGCCCCGTCCGAGCCGGCGCGTGAGCGGCCGTGGTGGGAGACCGACCCCCGGTTCCGGGACCAGTACCGCTGACCAGGCCGCGAACGCGACGATCGTCGGCGCGTTTGCGGGCGCTTTTCGCGCGCAAACTGCCGCGACGATCGTCGCGTGGCCCGCGTCAGGACGTGCGGCGGTAGATGCGCGCCTCCCACGGGCGCAGCACGATCGGCCCGGCGTCCGGCACGTCGGGCAGGTTGCCCAGCAGCAGCTCGGACCCGGCCCACGCCTCGGCGTCGGGCACGTCGGCCGGTGCGTCCTCGCCGGAGAAGTTGCCGAGGACGAGCAGCTCGACGTCCTCCAGCCGGCGGGTGAACGCATAGACCCGCTCGTCGTGCGGGAGCAGCATGTGGAAGTCGCCGTGTGCGACGGCCGGTTCCTTGTGTCGCAGCTCGATCAGCCGCCGGTAGTGGTGGAACACCGAGCCCTCGTCAGCCACCGCTGCGGCGGCGTTGACCGTGGCGTGGTTGGGGTTGACCGCGATCCACGGCTCGCCGGTGGTGAAGCCGGCGTGCGGCGACTCGTCCCACTGCATCGGCGTGCGGGCGTTGTCCCGGCTCATGACGCGCAGTGCGGCCAGGACCTCCTCGGCGCTCTGGTGCCCCGGGTCGACCCACGCCCGGTAGTGGTTGACCGACTCGATGTCGCGGAAGTCCTCGATCGAGGCGAACGGCGCGTTGGTCATGCCGAGCTCCTCACCCTGGTAGACGTAGGGCGTCCCGCGGTGCAGGTGCAGCACCGTGCCGAGCATGGTCGCCGAGGTCACCCGGTGCTCGCCGTCGTCGCCGAACCGGCTGACGATGCGCGGCTGGTCGTGGTTGTTCCAGTACAGGCTGTTCCACCCGCTCTCGGCCAGGCCGGCCTGCCAGCGCCCGAGCGAGGCCTTGAGGTCGCGCAGGTCCAGCGGCCGCACGTCCCACTTCGAGTCGCCCTGGTCGAGGCCGACGTGCTCGAACTGGAACACCATGTCCACCTCGCGGCGGGCCGGGTCGGTGAACAGCCGGGCCTCGTCCACGGTGACGCCGGGCATCTCGCCGACGGTGAGGAACGCCCCGTCCCGCCCTGCGAACACCGCGGCGTGCATCTCCTGGAGGAACTCGTGGATCCGCGGGCCGCAGAGGAAGTGCGGGCTCCCGTCGCCGTGGTGGGCGCCCGGCCCCTGGTGGCCGTCCGGCAGCGCGGTGTCCTTGCTGATCATGTTGATGACGTCCATCCGGAAGCCGTCCACGCCCCGGTCGAGCCACCACCGCATCATCGCGTAGACCGCCTCGCGGACCTGCGGGTTCTCCCAGTTGAGGTCGGGCTGCTTGCGGCTGAACAGGTGCAGGTAGTACTCGCCGGTGGCCGCGTCCAGCTCCCACGTGGGGCCGGAGAAGAAGGACCCCCAGTTGGTCGGCTCGGCGCCGGGGTCCCCGGCGGCCATCCCCTCGCGCGGGCCACGCCACCACTACCAGTCGCGCTTGGGGTTGTCGGTGCGGGAGCGGGACTCCACGAACCACGGGTGCTCGTCGCTGGTGTGGTTGACTACCAGGTCCATGACCAGCTTCATCCCGCGGGCGTGCACCTGCGCCAGCAGCTCGTCGAAGTCGGCCAGCGTGCCGAACGTCGGGTCGATGCCCTGGTAGTCGCTGATGTCGTAGCCGTTGTCGTCCTGCGGCGAGGGGTAGACCGGCGAGAGCCAGATGACATCCACCCCGAGGGCGCTGAGGTGGTCCAGCCGGCTGGTGATGCCGGGGAGGTCCCCGATCCCGTCACCGTTGCTGTCGGCGAAGCTGCGCGGGTAGATCTGGTAGACCACCGCGCTCTTCCACCACTGGTCCTGGCCGTACCGGTCCCGCGTCGCCTCCGTCACCTGTCCGAGGGTATGGGGGCGCCACCACCGTCGCCAGAGTGAGTCCATCGCCGGCAAGGACACGCCAAAGGGGTATGGCGGGCCGGGCACCACGGGCGCAGACTGGCAGATGGTTCCCTTCCACACGGACGGAGGTGCCTCGTGCGAACCGAGACCGTCAAGGGGCCGGACTTCATCCCGGTCCTGTCCCGAGGCAAGCACCGCAGCCCCAAGCGTGGGGCGTGCTTCATGGAGTTCGCGTCCTATCTCGCGGGTGAGCACTGGAGCGACCACCCCAAGTGCACCCACCCCCTCCTGGGCGAGCTGGCCCGGCTGGTCAACGACCACATCTCCGACGAGGGCCGGGCGCGGCTGGTGCCGCTCGTCCCGACCGTCATCGGGCTGACCGGCAACGACCCGCACATCGATGCGCGGATCGCTCTCGGCGCCGCGCGCCGGGCGCTGCCGGTCGCCTCGGCCGAACGTCAGCGGGTCCTGGCCCTGGGCGTCTACGCCTGCGAGCGGGCGTTGGCGTCCCTGGACGGGCAGCCGGCCGGGACGATGTCGCAGGAGAGCAGGGACGTGCTGGCGGCCGTGCCCGAGGCCGAGCGCTGGGCCAGGCGGTTCCTGCGCGACGCCGGGCTCCGCTCGCCCGACCTGCGCCCGAGGGCCGCGCGCCGGTTGGTGCGCTGCTCGGTCGAAGGTGTGGCCGTGGCGTGCATCAGCGACCCGGACGCGTTGCTCGAGCAGCTCGTGGTCGGCGCGATCGCCGACTTCGGCCCGAGGCCGGCGGCCCCGGGCGAGGTCCCGGCGACGGCGCTGCGCCCGCCCGAGCGCACCCGGCACACCACCGGGATGTGGCGCAGCTCCTGACGCCTCGCAGTGGCCCCTGACCGGGCGGACTCGTCCGGCCGGTCAGGGGCGGCGGGGTCAGGCGGGTTGCAGGGCCTCGACCTCCGCGGGGGCCGAGGCGACGCGGTGCTGCTCCGCGCGCAGCAGCGGGGCGGCGGCCAGTGTCAGCGCCGTGGCGAGGACGCCTGCCGTCACGGTGACCCCGAACGCTGCGGTGTGGCCGCTCGCGTCGGCGAGCCGGCCCGCGACGCTCGACCCCACGGCATACCCCATGCCCGTCGCCCCGGCGAGCACGGTCATCGCGGCGCCGGTGCGCCGGGGCGGGGTGATCCGCTCGGCGAGGGTGAACACGCTGATCATGTAGGGCGCCACGGCCAGGCCGAGCACGCCCAGGGCCAGCGCCAGGGCCGGCAGGGTGTTGACGGCAAGCAGCGGCAGGGCCAGCACGAGCAGCCCGGCGGCGAACACGCGCAGGCGCTGCTCGTAGGGGAACCGCTCGGGCAGCATCGCCACGGCGAGGCCGGCGACGACGCTGCCGACGCCGAGCAGGGCGTGCAGCCCACCGGTGAGCCCGGGCACCCCGGCGGCGGTGGCCATCTGGGAGGTGGCGGTCTGCGCGGAGCCGAAGACCGTGCCGATGATGAGCTGGGCCAGGCAGAGCAGCACCAGGCTGCCGGTGAACAGCCGGCCCCGGGTGTGGGTGGCGGCCTCCCGGGCGCGCCGGACCAGGTGGGCGGTCGGGTGCAGGGCGAACCACGAGCCGAACACGGCCAGCACCGCTGCTGCGACGACGAGTGCAGCGGCGGGGGCGACCACCGTGGCAGCGGCCCCGACGAGAGCCGGCCCGACGACGAACGAGGCCTCGTCGGCGGCCCCCTCGTAGGAGAAGGCGACGTTGACCAGCCGCGGCTGGTCCGCGCCGGCGTGGCGGGTGATCGGGCGCCAGCGGACGCGGGCCAGCGGGCCAACCTGGGGCATGAGCAGGCCGGTCAGCGCGGCGGCCGCGGCCTGGGCCGGCCAGGGCGCGCCCGCGGTGGCGAGCAGGACGAGGGCGGCGAGCCCGGCGGCTCCGGCCAGTGACTGGGCGAGGACGACGGCGCGCTGCCCGACCCGGTCGGCCAGGGCGCCGGCCACGGGGGAGCCGACCGCGTTGGCGACGGCCAGCGCACCCGCCGAGGCGCCACCGGCGCCGTAGCTCCCGGTGGACCCGGCGACGAGCAGGAGGGTGCCGAGCTGGCTCATCGCCAGCGGCAGGCGGCCGAGGAAGGCCACGAGGACGTAGGTGGGTCCGGACAGCGCGAACAGCTGCCGGTAGGACGTCAGGGGTGACATGCGCGGGGCTCCAAGGGTGCGGCGGGGCGCACGTCCTCCCACCCAACAGACGTGCACATGACCCTGAGCTGCACAGAATTGTACCGGCGGCCGGGAGAGCCTCCGACCGCCGGTACCTTCCCCCGGATCGATGCGCCTGACCGACCGTGGTCGGCCGGGACGCGTTCAGGCGTCGATCCGAGACCCCCAGAACTTGCCGGTGCCTGTCCCGACCTGCTTGTGCGTCTTTGCGTCCCAGATGGTCACCGAGTAGGTGCCTGAGACCCGGTCGCCGTCGACCTTGCCGTGGGGCCGCACCCGGACCACGACCGCCGGGCTGCCGTTGTCGCCCGGCTGGCCCGCCCAGAACGTCGCGTGGAACGAGGACGCCGAGCCCGACCAGGACCCGGCGCCGGGCGTGCCGACCGGGTCGATGTCGATGACCTGGAAGACCCCGCCCGGGGCGAAGGTCACCACGGCCTGGGTCTCGTCCGGCGGCGCCGGCGGGTTGTCACGGTGCGTGATCAGCCACCCGCCGAGGAGGCCGCTGGACGCGGCGTCCGCGGGGGCCGCAAGGACCACGCCGCCAAGGGTTGCGGCACCGGCAGCGACGCCGGCTCCGCGCAGCATCCCCCTACGGTCCACAACGTGTTCGGCCATGACCTTCCTCCTTCGCCGAGCGGCCTGACCAGGCCCACGCTTCTCCGCCCCAAGAGGGCCCGGATCCACCAAAAGTGGGACGTTCAGCGCATGCCGGGAGGCGTCGGGTCACCCCCATGACGTGCCCGTCAGGCGCCGGCGCAGCAGGGGCTGCGCGGCCGCGAGCAGCAGGCTGGCCGCGGCGCAGCCCGACCACAGCCCCGGCGGGCCGGCGGCGGTGAGCACCGCGGTGCCCAGCAGGGGTGCGACGAAGGCCGCGACGCCCCAGCTCGTGCCGTACGCCGCGAGGTAGCGACCCCGTGCCGTCGCCGGTGCGATCGCCGCGACGACGGTGTAGATCCTCGCGAACAGGACCAGGTCGCCCAGGCTCCAGAGCACCGTGGCGGCAGCCAGGGTCAGGGCCGTGGTGGCGAATCCCGTTGCCAGCAGGCCGGATCCGAGCAGGGCGTAGCCGAGAGCCATCGCGGCGAAGTCGTCCAGCCCGGCGACCCGCCGCAGCCGCAGCGCGGGCCGGGCCGCGACGATGGTCAGCGCCGAGGTGGTGAGCAGCAGGCCGACCAGCGTGGCCGGCAGGCCCCGGTCGAGCACCGTCAGCGGCAGCGCGATGGTGACCTGCAGGTACGTGGTGGCGAAGACCGTGCCGGCGGCCAGGAGGGCGAGCAGGCGCCGGTCCCGCCATGGACCGGTATGCCGGGTGGTTGCGGTCGGCACCCGCCTGCCGGGAGCGCGGGGGAGGGCCAGCGCCACGACCACGGCACAGCCGAGGCACGTGGCGGCGTCCGCGACGAAGAGCCAGCGCAGGTCCCAGTGGGCGAGGGCCGAGGCGAGCAGGCCGGCGCCCATGCCGGCAGCGGCCAGGGCGGCGGCGAGCAGCGAGTACGCGGCGGGACGCTGCTCGGCGGTGGTCGCGTCGGCGATGAGCGCTTGGCTCGGGGGCTCGTAGAGCTCGAAGGCCAGCCCGAGCGCGACGGCGGCCCCGGCGGCCTGGGGCAGGGTGCGCGCGGCCGCGATGCCGAGCTGGGCGACCGCACAGCCGGCCAGGCCCAGCGTGATGGTGGCGCGGGCACCCAGGCGGTCGGCCAGGTGGCCGCCGAGCAGGCGCGAGGGGATGGTGGCCAGGCCGAACGCGGCCATGACCAGGCCGGCCGCGCGGACCGGGGCGTGGAAGGTCTGCACCAGGGTCACCGTGAGGAAGGGCAGGCTGAAGGCGCCGAGCCGGTTGACCGCGCGGGCAGCGACGAGCAGCCACACGGCGCGGGGGAGGGGCGGGTGCTGGCGCCTCACGGTTCTCCTGGTCCGAGCGTGACTGGTGTCGCGCCTATGATCAGTCACGACCTGACCAACCTAGGGAACCGGAGGTGACTGGTCAAGTGAACTTCGGCAGTCACGTGCTCAACCTGCTCGACGTGTGCGTGCGGCTGGTCAACGGCCTGACCGGCGGCGCCTCCGGGGGTGTGCCGGTCGAGGAGCCGCGGGGCGTCGGGCGGCGGGCCGCCGTCGTCGAGGCGCTCAGCGGTGGCGGGCGGATCACCCCCACGGTCAGCGCGCCGGCGGCCGAGCAGCTCGCGGCGACCGCGCGGCGGCTGCGGGTGGTGTTCGAGGCGGTCGATGGCGGGCAGGCTGACGCCGCGGCGGCGGAGGTCAACGCGCTGCTGTCCGACACCGGTGCGCGGCCCCAGCTCGACCGGCGCGACGGGCAGGGGTGGCACCTGCACTTCCATGGGGCCGATGACTCGCTGGCGCTGGGCTGGTCGGCCGGGTGTGCTGCCGCGCTGGCCCTGGCGCTGGGCAGTGACCTGGCCGGGCGGCTGGGGGTGTGTGCGGCCACCGTCTGCGACCGGGTCTATGTCGACCGGTCGCGCAACGCCAGCAAGCGCTTCTGCTCGACGGCGTGCCAGAGCCGGACCAAGGCGGCCGCCTTCCGGGCCAGGCGCTGACCTGTTGCCCGAAAGCCGTTGACGCGCGCCGCGCTGCCGTCCTAGGTTCACCCGATGTGAAGCATCTCTTTCAGGTTGGGAGTCGGAGCTGATGAGCGGCGACGTGCAGGTCCGGCCCACCACGCAGGCGGACCATGAGGCGTTCGTGCGGGCCGCGCTGCCGGCCTTCGGCACGGTTCCCGACGAGACGCCTCGGGCGAAGCAGTGGTGGCACGCGCTCGAGATGGACCGTGGGCTGGTCGTCGAGGACGACGGGCATCTGGTCGCCACGACCGGCGCCTACACCTTCGACCTGACCGTGCCGGGTGGGCGCCAGGTGCCGGTCGCCGGGGTCACCTGCGTGTCGGTGCTGCCGACCCACCGGCGCCGGGGCCTGTTCACCGCGCTGATGCGCCGTCAGCTCCAGGACCTGCGTGACCGCGGCGAGGCGGTGGCCGTGCTGCTCGCCTCGGAGGCCACGATCTACCGGCGCTGCGGCTACGGCCCGGCGACGACCGCGCAGACCTGGACCATCGAGACCGCCCGCGGCGCCTTCCTCGAGCCGGTCACCGACGACGGCAGCCTCGAGCTGAGGGAACGCCGGGACGCGATGGCCGTGATGGCGGAGGTCTACGACGCCTACGCCCGGGTGCGGCACGGAGCCCTCGGTCGCCCCGAGCGGCTCTGGAAGGCTGGTGCGGGCATGCCGCCGGTCTCGACCGAGCACCGCTTCGTCATCGTCCACCGCGATGCCGACGGGGTCCCGGACGGCTACGCCAGCTACGCCATCCACGACGACCGGGCGGGCGGCAACGGCCGCACCCTGATCGTCGACGAGGTGGTCGCGTCGCAGGAGCGGGTGCGGGCGGTGCTGGCGCGCTACTGCCTCGACCACGACCTCGTCGACACGGTCCGCTTCGCCCGGGTGGCCGCCGACGACCCGCTGCGCTGGCGCCTCGCCGACATCCGTGCGGCCCAGACCGTCAGGAGCACCGACTGGCTGTGGGTGCGCCTCCTGGACGTGCCCGCGGCGCTGGCCGCCCGCGGATACACGGGGTCCGGGAGGCTCGTCCTGCAGGTGGAGGACCCGTTCTGCCCGGACCTGTCCGGCACCTTCGCCCTCGACGTCGAGGACGGCGAGGCCAAGTGTGCCCGGGTCGAGGACGCCACCCCCGACCTGCGGCTTGACGTCGCCGACCTCGGCTCGACCTACCTCGGAGGTGTCTCGTTCACCGGCCTCGTGCTCGGCGGGCGCGCCGACGAGCTCACGCCCGGAGCCGCGGCGCTCGCCGACCGGCTGTTCACGACACGCACGGCGCCGCTGTGCCTGTCCTGGTTCTAGGAGACTCGTGTTGACCCACAACGCTTCTGAGACAACGGTCTTCGAGACCGAGCGGCTGGTCGTGCGGCCATGGACCCACGACGACGCCGAGGACATCCTCGACACCTACTCACGCATGGAGGTCGCCCGCTGGCTCGGGGCGACCCCGCGCCCGCTGGAGAACCTCGACGAGGCCCACCTCGTGGTCGACCAGTGGGGCGGCCGCAGCGACCCCGACCCGACCTACGGCGTGTGGTGCGTGGTCGAGCGGGCCAGCGGCCGGCCGGTGGGCACCGTGCTGCTCGTGCCGCTGCGCGGCGGCACCAACGGCGAGGTCGAGGTCGGCTGGCACCTGCACCCCGACCACTGGGGCAACGGCTATGCCACCGAGGCCGCCCGGGCGGCGATCGAGCGTGGGTTCGCAGCCGGGCTCGGCGAGGTGCTGGCGGTCGTCAACCCCGACAACGACAAGTCGCAGGCGGTCTGCCGGCGCCTGGGTATGGAGCACCTCGGGCTCTCGGAGCAGTACTACGGGATCCCGCTCGAGGTCTTCCGCACGACCAGGGGCTGAGGCGGACCGTCCGGTTCGGGTGGAAATGCGTAGACTCGCGGCGTTCGGCAGGGGCGACCGGCCGCTGCCCCGTCCGAGGCAGGTGTGACGTGGGAGCCGGAGTCTTCCTGGCGGTGCTGGGTGCGATCCTGACGTTCGCGGTGCGCGTGGACGCGCCCGGCATCAACCTCAAGGTGGTCGGCGTGATCCTCATGGTCGCCGGCGGCGCGATCATCGCCTACGCGCGGCGCGGCAGCCGGCACGAGCGCGTCATCACCCGGGTCGAGCAGCCGGACGACCCGACCGCCCCGCCGCACACCGTCCAGCACGTGATCCGCGACGTCGACGTCGAGTGATCCGACCGGTCTGCCGTGTGGCTGGGACCCAGCCACACGGCATACCTGCGCTCAGGCCTGCGGGACCGAGGCGTTGACCAGCCAGCTGACGCCGAACTTGTCGACGCACATGCCGAAGATGTCGCCCCAGGGGGCCTTGTCCATCGGCATGGTCACGGTGCCGCCGTCGGCGAGCTTGTCGAACCAGCCGCGCAGGGTGGCTTCGTCGTCGCCGCTGAGCGACATGTTGAAGTTGTTGCCCGGCGTGTAGTCCATGCGCGCGGGCGTGTCGGAGGCCATGAAGACGATGCCGTTGTCGCCCTCGAGCTGGGCGTGCATCACCAGGTCGTCCTCGGCCGGGTCCTGGGAGGCGTGGAACTCCTTGAACGTCGAGATGTTCAGCGTGCCGCCGAAGACCGACTGGTAGAACTCCATCGCCGCGCGGGCGTTGTCCTTGAATCCGAGGTACGGGTTGAGCTGGACCGCCATGACTTCTCCCCATCGTGTGGCGTCGGTGCTGCCGGGGTGCCGGCGGCTTCAGCCTCGTCCTCCTCGCGGCGCGCGGCAAGGGCAAATGCCGCAGGCCTCCTGGTCCGGATGACGTGGGCCGGCAGCGTCCTGCGCCCTCAGGCCTCCTCGGGCGGGAGCACGGTCAGCACGCGCGCGATGAAGGAGCTGAACTCCTCGAGGTAGTCGCGCAGGAACACCTCGGTGCTCTCGTCGGTGACCTCGCCGTCGGGGGTGAACAGCCCCGGCTTGAACTGGATGTAGGCCTCGACCGCGTTCATCTGGGGCGAGTTGCAGAAGCTGAGGATGCTCTTGAGGTGCTGCTGGGCGACGGCGGTCCCGATGGCGCCGGGGGAGGCGCCGATGACCGCGGACGGCTTGCGCGCGAGCGAGTTCTGGCCCCAGGGGCGGCTGGCCCAGTCGATGGCGTTCTTCAGGGCGCCCGGGATGGAGCGGTTGTACTCCGGGGTCACGAAGAGCACCGCCTGGACGCTGGCGATCGCGTCCTTGAGTGCGGTGGCCTCCGCGGGGAACGCGCCGTCGAGGTCGCGGTTGTAGAGCGGCAGGTCCCGGATCGGGATCTCGGTCAGGTGCATCGACGGTGGGGCGAGACGGACGAGGGACTTGGAAAGGGTGCGGTTGATGGACTCCTCCGACAGGCTGCCGACGAAGTACCCGACCTCGTGCGTGGTCATGGATGGCCTCCCTTGCTGGATGGGTCACTCCAGTCTCCGACCGCCGGCGTCTCCTGTCCCGGGCATGCAGATCGGCCGAACGGCGGAGGTCCTCGCCGGACCGGTGGGTCGACCCGGGTCGGCCGAACGGACCGACGTCGGGCAAGCGCCGGACCGGGTGGGCCGCCGTCGCCAGACTGGCGAAGGCACCACGGCGAGGGGGTCGTGGCCGAGAGAGGAGCGCCTCATGGGGTATCGGTTCAACCCGCCGCCGAACTGGCCGCCGCTGCCGTCCGCCGACTGGACGCCTGCTCCCGGCTGGGCCCCGCACCCGTCGTGGGGACCGGCCCCGGCGGGCTGGAACCTGTGGGTCGAGGACCCGGCCTACGACGGTGTGCCCACCTTCGTCCCGCCGGCCGCGCCGGGGGTCTCCCCGGCCCTGGTGGCGCGGCTGCGGGGGATCGCGATCCGCAACGCCGTCCTCGGTGCGGTGATCATGCTCATCGGCCTGACGGTCAGCGTGTGGTCGTACGCCGCCGCCGGACAGGGCGGCCATTTCGTCGTGGCCTGGGGTGCCGTCGTCTTCGGCGGCTGGCGGTTCCTTCGCGGGCTCTACCAGCTGTCCAACCCGACCCGGATGCTCGTCCACGGGTGAGCCACCCGCGGGTATGCCGTGTGGCTGGGCCCCAGCCGCACGGCATACGCCTCAGGACCTGCTGACCTCGGCCAGCCACTCCTCGAGCAGCGCCCGGAAGTCCTCGGGGCGCTCGAGCGAGGGCAGGTGGGCGGTGTCCGTCCACACCTCGCGGCGGGCGCCGGAGACCTGGCCGGCCACGTCCCGGGCGGCGACGCAGATGGTCGGGATGTCCAAGCCGCCCTCGAGCACCAGGGTCGGCACCGCCAGCTCGCTGAGCCGCTCGGCGGTCGGGGGGTCGAGCTCGACCTCCTCGACGTCGTCCCAGTCAGCGGTGACCTCGAACGCCCGGCGCTGCATGGTGGCGACGAGGTCGCGGATCCCGGTCCGCGCGGGGTCGGCCTCGCGCTGCGGGCCGTCGACCCACCAGTCGAGGTTGGCCTGCACGGCCGCGTCGAGGTCGCCGCGGTCCATGGCCTCGCGCTCGGCGTCGAAGAAGCGGCCCAGCTCCGGGCTCATCTCGGTCATCAGCGAGCCGCCGGGGGCAGCGAGCAGGAGCGAGGCCACCAGCTCCGGGTGCTCCAGTGCGGTCTCGACGGCGACGCCGGCACCGAAGGAGCAGCCGACGAGGTGCGCCCGCTCCACGCCCAGCGCGGCCAGGGTGTCGGCGACGTCGTCGTGGTGGGCGAAGGGCACGGCGGCCGGTCGCGACGCGGACTCGCCGAAGCCGCGCAGGTCCAGCCGCACCACGTCGTGCCTGCGGGTCAGTGCGGCCCACTGCGGCTCCCACATCCGGCGGTCCGCGACACCGGCGTGGACCAGGAGGACGGGGGTGCCACCGGTCGGGCCGGCGCGGTCGTAGGCGATGTCGGTGTCCGGGCAGACGGGCAAAAAGGCTCCTGGCGGATGCGGGTTCGGTCGGCCCAGTCAACCGGCCCGGCCCAGGTGCTTCAACCGGGTTTCGCCTCGCCGGTTCAGAGACCGAAGGCCGCGCGCATGCTCGCCGCCGAGGCCGCGCTGCCGAGCCTGGTCAGGCCGAGCATGTCCTCGGTCGTGGCCAGCAGGTTGTAGTGCGAGTAGAAGGTGCTCGATCGTGTCCCCGGCCGTGTGTGCGGCGCGATGACGATCGTGGCGACGTGGCAGGAGAGGTCCGTGGCGGCCTTGGTCGGGTCGAGGCAGTTCTCGCCCTGGTAGTTGAGCGTCGTGCTCTTGGGGCCGTTCCCCTCGTCCCAGGTGACGAAGATGGCGGTCCGGCCGGCCAGCCAGGTCGGGCTCGAGACGATCTTGGTGACCTCGCTGTTGAGCCACGCGTCACCGTTGCTGATCGCGCTGGAGACGGGGTTGTTGTGCATGTTGTGGGCGTTGTCGGCGGCGATGAACGCGAACGTCGGAAGCGTGTTGTGGCTCAGGTCGGTGGCGAGCTGGGTCTCGGGGACGTCCCACGCCGGGCAGGCGGCTGCGGTGTCGTTGAACCACTCCGGCGGGTTGTGGACCGTGCTGTAGTTGCCCGTGGTGGTGCGGTAGCAGTTCGCCGGCATGGACTGCAGGTAGGCCCGCCACGTCTTCCCCCGGCTGCGCAGCTGGCCGAAGATCGTGGGCGGCGTCGGCTTCGACTGCGTCCCCGAGACCATGGCCACGTAGTCGCCCAGCGAGTTGTGGGTCTCCGGGTGGAAGTTGGTCGCCAGGCCGCAGCGGGGGATGAGCGTCGTGTTGATGTACGGCGCGTACTTCGAGCCGACGACCGAGGCGTAGTTCTTGTCCTCCTCCACGATCCAGATCACGTGGTCGTAGGTCGCCGGGGCGGCGACCGCCGTCCCGCACAGGGATGCTGCTGCTTGGGCCTGCTGACCCGAGGTCGAGGTCATCCCGGCAGCGGCAAGCAGGACGAGCGCGGATGCGGCAATAGCGCGGCGGTACGACACGGACACCCCCAAGGTCAGGACGCGCGCACCCGATCCCACGACGTGCCGTGGGTCCCAGATGTGCGGCCGCCACGACCGTAGCTGTGGTGGCGCAGGGGGCGCCTCGCGCAGGATGCGTGCCTCGGGGCCATGTGAATGCGTCTTGACGGGAGCCCACCGGGTGCGCCGTTCGTTCAGGACTTTGTCAGATCCGCCGTGTCAGGGTCGGCGGGTGGCATCTGGCCCGCGGCAGCGCACGGGCCGGGCGACGCGGGATGCGCGGTTGAGGACGGCGGACAGGAGCACCGGTGATACTCGCTCGCATGGAGGCCTGCCGGGTGCTGCTCGTCGAGGACGACGACTCCCTGCGCCATTCGGTGGCCCGCGCCCTGCGCCGCCACCACTTCCGCGTGACCACGGCGCGGGACGGGCGGTCGGCGCTCGCGCAGCTGGAGGAGGACGGGGCTGACCTCATCGTCCTCGACATCGGCCTGCCCGACGCCGACGGTCGTGACGTCTGCCAGGCGTTGCGCGCCAGGGGTGACACCACGCCGGTGCTGTTCATGACCGCGCGGGGACAGGTGGCCGACGTGCTGTCCGGCTTCTCGGCGGGGGGTGACGACTACGTGTCCAAGCCGTTCGAGCTTGCCGAGCTCCTCGCCCGGGTGACCGCGCTTCTGCGCCGGGTCGAGTGGTCCCCGCCGGCGGACCCGCTGGCCCAGACCCACCTGGACCCCAAGGCGCACGCCCTCGTCTCAGCCACCGCCTCGGTCCCGCTCTCCCCGACGGAGTTCCGGATCCTCGCGGCCCTGATGGGTGCGCCCGGCACGGCGGTCCGCCGGCACCTGCTGTTCTCCGCGGCGTGGCCCGACGGCGCCAAGGTCAGCGACAACGCCCTGGACCAGTACATCGCGCGGCTGCGCCGCAAGCTTGCCGCCGCTGACCCCGAACGCCAGATCAAGACCATCCACGGCGTGGGCTACCGCTACTCATGAGAAGGAATCCGCGGAGCCTGCGTGCCGGGGTGTCGCTCGCGGCCACGCTGGCCCTGGCGGTGTGGGTGCTCCTGGCCACCGTCACCCTCAACGTGGTGCTGGACCAGCGGGGGCAGGCACAGGCCAATGCCGAGCTGGTTGACCGCGCGGACTCCGCGATGGCGACGGTGGAGGTCGGCGCGGCCGGGCGGGTCACGGTCAGCGACCCCAGCGACGACGCCCTCCTCGACGCCGGGACGTGGATCATCGCCGGCGGCCGCATCCTCGAGCAGCCGCCCGGGAACGCCTCGCTGGAACCCAGCGTCCAGGCCGTCGCCGCGACACCGGGGCGGTTCCTGGACGTGCCGGGGGACAAGCCGCTGCGCCTGCACTCGGAGGCCGTGCGCATCGACGGGCGGCAGGTGGCCACGGTGGTGACCTCGCTGTCGCTGGTGCCCTACCAGCAATCTGCCCACGCGGTGCTGGTCGGCAGTGCGGTGCTGGCGGTCGTGATGGTGGGCGCGGCCTACCTCGTGGCCCGGGCCAGTGTCACCAGTGCCCTGCGTCCGGTGCAGGAGATGACGTCCCAGGCGCAGGAGTGGGTCGACGTGGACGTCGACCGGCGCTTCGGCCCGGGCCCTCGACCCCGCGAGCTGGCCCTGCTGGCGGCCACGCTCGACGGGTGGCTGGCGCGCATGTCGGCGATGCTGCGCTACGAGAAGCAGCTCGTCGCCGAGATCTCGCACGAGCTGCGCACCCCGCTGTCCCGGATCCTCGTCGAGGCCGACCTCGCCGAGGAGGCGACGTTGTCCTCCGCGGCCGGGACGGGCGAGTCCCCGGCGACGCCGCAGTCCCTGGAGGCGGCACAGTCCCGGGAGGCGGCGTCGGCACTGGAGGCCGCGCAGGCCCTGGCCGCGATCGCCGACAGCGCCCGTGAGATGGAGGCGATCCTGGGAACCTTGCTGGCCACCGCCCGGACCGAGGCCGGGGGGCTGGCCGGGCGTTGTGACGCCGGGCAGGTGGTGCAGGGGCTGGCACGCCGGGCGGGTGAGGGTGCCCGGGTCCGCGTGGTGGTCCAGCCGCCCTTGCCGTCGGTGCCCGCAGCCGGGCTGGACGCCCTCGTCCTCGAGCGGGCCGTCGCACCGGTGCTGGAGAACGCGCTGCGCCACGCCGCGACGGAGGTGCGCATCCGGGTCACGAATGACGACCGGGAGGTCTTCGTCGACGTCGCCGACGACGGCCCCGGGGTGCCGGACGCGGTGCGGGACCACGTCTTCGAGCCGGGGCGGCGCGCGGCCGTCGGCGACGACCATGGCGGCGCAGGGCTGGGGCTCGCCCTGGCGCGGCGGCTGACCACCGCGGCCGGCGGCACGATCAGCCTGCTGGACACCGGTCAGGGAGCCACGTTCCGCCTTGCGCTGCCGCGGGGCTGACGCTGGTCGATGACCTCGACGGCCAGGTGCGGCCGGCGTGCCAGCCAGCTCAGCTCCCCTGCCTTCGGGAGGGGGTCGACGTCCTCCCCGGGCAGGAAGTGGACCGTGGTGCCCGTGGTCGGGCGCGCGGCCACCGGCTCCAGCCCGGTGACCGGTATGCCGTGCTCGTAGCGCTGCGTCCACGACCCGGTGCCGCGGTGGTTGGTGTGGACCAGCCACGCGGTGAGAGCGGCCACCACGGAGATGCCTCGCCGGGGGTGGCCTTCGGGCAGCGTCTCCGCCGCCTCCGTCGCGAGCGAGCCGAAGAACCGCAGGTCCCGCGTCGCCATGACCGGCTTGCGCACCGGGCGCCGTCGGCGTCGAGACGGGTGTCGGTCCCTCGCCCGTTGTCCGCCACGCTCACCGACCCGTCGGCATGCAGGGTGATCGTGCAGCGGCCCCCGGCCGAGGTGGCGGCCTCGTCGTCGATGGCCTCGTGGGTGGCTAGGTCGGGGGCTTGGTCGGCGGATTCGTCGGCGGCGTAGGCGACGACCTCGAGGGCCAGGTGCAGCACGCCGCCGGGTGGGTAGGCGGCCGGGTCTGCCCTGATCTGCGAGAGGTGTTCGGCGTCAACGGTTCTCGCCCAGTCGTGGGTGGTGTTGCGCCAGGGTGTCGAGTCGGCCACCCGTGGATTCTTGACTGTTGTCCCCTCCCGTCCTGCGGGCGCGCCCGCGGGAGGCACGGCATACCCGCTCGTTCGTCGGGTCGCTCTCCCCCACTGACCCGGCGGCAGGGCCAGGTTCGAAGGCATGGGTGAGGGGCGCGTGAGCGGGCAGGTGGACGACTACCGGGCGCGGGCTGGCGAGTACGACGACTTCTGGTTGCGGCGCGGTGCCTACGAGCTGGAGGGTGCTGCTCGCTGAGCTCGAGGCCGGTGACGGCGGCGATGCCTGAGTGTTGACCGCCTCGCTGAGCAGGTTCTCGCGGCCGGTCTGCGTGGGCCCCCGATTGGTGCACAGCTCGCAGGCGTAGCGTGACCGGTTGGCGCCCCCGCTCCCCGTGCGTACCCCCCTGCGCGCAGGTTGAGCGGGGGCGTCCTTGTGCTGGGGACGGCGGCGGCCTCGGGGCGTAGTCGCGGTCAGCTGGCCGCGAGGACGCGCTCAAGCGTGGAGTAGCCCGCGGGTTCCCAGGTCGACTTGGCCCCGGGCAGACCCAGCCTGCCGTTCTGTGCGATGTGCCAAGGAGCGTCAAGCCATCAGCCGCAGCCGGGGCAAACCTCATTCAAAGGCCAGCGGCTCGGGAGGCAAGGCTCGTCAGCGCGGAGGGCGACCGCTTCCGGCATCGGGTCCGTTGGTGATCTCGTCATCGTGCACGTCCTGGCGACGTCGCCCCGAGTCACTCGGTAGTGTCCACCGCTGTGCCAAGCTCGCCCTTCGTGACCGTTGACGTCTTCGCCGAACAGCGCTTCGGAGGTAACGCTCTTGCCGTGTTCACCGATGCTGCCGAGATCCCCGAGAACGTGCTGCAGCCGCTGGCGAGTGAACTCAACCTCAGCGAGACGACCTTCGTCCTGCCGCCGGACGATCCCGCGCACGCGGCTCGCGTGCGCATCTTCTGCCGCACCAGCGAGTTCGACTTCGCGGGCCACCCGATGGTCGGCACGGCCTACGTGCTCGCAGACCGGGCGCGAGACGGGCGGCTCACCTTCGAGGTGCGGGCAGGTGTCGTGGAGGTCGAACTACGCCATGACGCTGAAGGGCGTGTTCGCGGGGCAGCGATCACGGCGCCGCTCGCTTTGGAGGTCGGCGCCAACCACTCGGTCGACTCAATTGCAGCCTGCCTTGAACTATCCGCCGGGGACGTGGTCACTGAGCGTCATGAGCCCGTCGAGGCGTCGATGGGAAACGCCTTCGTGATCGTCGAGGTACGCGCCGAGGCGCTCACCCGGGCTGCGCCGAACTCTCCCGCCTTCCGTAGCGCCCATGCGGCCCGGCCCGGTCTCACCAGGGTGGCCGTCCTCGCCTACGCCCGGGATGGCGACGAGGTTCGGTGCCGTATGTTCACGCCCCTGTCCGGCACACCGGAGGACTCGGCGACCGGTAGCGCCAACCTGGCCCTCGCTGGTCTGTTGCTGCACCTGTCGGGCGGCGACCGCCTTGCGTTCACGTCGCTGCAAGGTGTGGAGATGGGCCGCCCGAGTCGACTGGAGCTGGAGGCCTGGAGCACCCAGGACGGCATCCGCGCCAGCGTTGCCGGCAGCTGCATCCCCGTCCTGCGTGGCGAGGCCGCCTTCGCCTGATTCAAAGATCGAGGGAAACCGTCCACGGTCGTCCCGAGGGGTCACGTTCGTGCTCAGGGCGCGGCCCAGCTGTCCACCCGGCGTGTGGGTTTGTGCAGCCGCTGTTGCCCTAGTCGTCGCAGCCGCACTCACACTCGCGACCATCGTCCACGCGTTCAATGGTGCCGTGGTGGGATCATTCCTCGGCGACGCCGTCGCACTTCAGGTCCGTGGGCCTGACATCGCCGCTGCGCGAGTCCGTCGGACTGGACTGGCTTCGGTTGCACGACCTGCGCCACGCCCTCGCCACATTCATGATCGCGACGGGGTCTGACCCACGCACGGTGATGAAGACGCTGGGCCACAGCCAGATCTCCCTGACCATGAACACCTACGCCCACGTCCAGCCCGACGTCGAGCGCGAGGCGATCGACCGGGTCGCAAGGTCTCTCTTTGGCTGACCGCGGAGTACACCCAAGGGGTTCCCGAACAGGCGTCGGGAACCCCTTGGCTGTATTTGTGGCTGTACGGGCCCCCGGCGATGCCCTCGTTAACAGGTTCACGAAGGCATCGCCGCAGGTGAAACGGGTGGGCCCCGTGGGGATCGAACCCACAACCCGCGGATTAAAAGTCCGCTGCTCTGCCAATTGAGCTAGAGGCCCGGGGGGTGGGGCTTTTAGTCGGGAGAACCCTCGGGACAACACCCGTGTAGTTCGACCCTGCTCGCACCCGCCGCGGCGCCAGTATGCCGCAGGCGCGCACTGGTGCCCTCGGTGGTGGGAGGAGCGTCGCCGCTACAGGTCGGGCCGAGCCGCTGGGCGATCGTTCGCTCCAAGGTGGCCCGCTGGGGCCGTCCCCCGCG
>NZ_JBTCWL010000054.1:0-27289 GCF_054325275.1 Oryzihumus sp. | reverse complement strand
GACCGGGGATCTCGACGATCTCGGTGACGCCTTGGTTGCGACGCTGCTTCTTGTATGACGCGTTGGCGATCGCCCACGGGACCGTGTGGTCCTTCTCCCCGGAGACGATGAGCAGCGGCCCACGGTCGGGGTTCTTGCTGTTGACCTTCGCCTCGGTCCACGGGTTGAGGTTGGCCGTTGCGGCCTGGAAGAGAGGCTTGCCCGAGGCAGGCACGGCGTACGTGTCGTAGAGCTTCCTGGCCTCGTCCTCGTCGACCTCGTTGGCGAACGCATAGCGGAACTGCTCGTAGGTCAACGGGACGGCCCGGCTGTAGTTGGCCGGGTTGCCCAGGACCGGCGAGGCGGACTTCAGTGCCGAGACCGGCAGCGGCAGGACGCCGCGGAACGGTGCGGGGTCGATGGCCACCGAGACCTGGGCCAGGCCGCGCCCGGCGAGGATCTGGGTGATCAGGCCGCCGAAGGAGTGTCCGACCACCGCCGGCTTGCGGTCCAGCGCGCGGATCGTCTCCTCGAAGTGGTCGGCGACCTGCCCCACGGTCTTGTGCGCCAGGGCGTCCGGCTCGGCGTTGGCCTCGGCGACGGTGTTGGGGTCGTCCGGCCACCCGGGAGCGAGCGTGGCGAACCCCGCCTCCTCGAAGCGGGCCCGCCACCGGTCCCAGCTGCTCGGCAGCAGCCAGAGACCGTGGACGAACACGACCGGGACCTTGCCGGACCTGTTGGCCGCGTCGACCTGCTGCTGCTCGGGGGTGCTGATCCCTGTCATGAGCCTCTCCTCCGCGGTGACCTGGGCGAGTCTTCCCAGGGGCCGGGCACGACGGCTCGTGCAGTCCGCGTAGGTGGCGTCGTCGCCCCCGCGGTGGCCGGCCAAGGCCATTGATGAGCCCGATGCCCGGACGTAGCCTCGAAGCGTCCCGGGGAGGAGACGGAGATGGGCGAACACACCGAGACCGCGGTTCTCGCCGGAGGCTGCGCCTGGATCATGCAGCAGCTGCTCCGCCACCCCGAAGGGGTCATCTCCACCCGCACCGGGTTCATGGGCGGCACGAAGGACAACCCGACCGAGACGGACAGCGGCGGTCATGCCGAGGTCGTCGAGGTGGTCTTCGACCCCGCCCGGCTGTCGTACCGAGGGCTGCTCGAGGTGTTCTTCCTGGTTCACCGGGCCGACCTCGATGTGGGCGTCGTGGGTTCGCTGTACCGCTCCGAGATCTTCTGCACCAGCCCGGAGCAGCGGCACGTTGCCGAGGAGATGGTCCGCGACGTCGACGCGTCGGGCCACTGGCCCGGCAAGACAGTGACCCGCGTCAGCGAGGCCGGGGTGTTCTGGGAGATGGGACCGGAGGACCAGGACTACCTGCAACGGTTCCCGCACGGCTGCACGCCCCCATTCCCCCGGCAGGACGACACCTCCGAAAACTTCCGTGCGTTGGCCTAGCCGTTGACAGCTGCATGACGCTTCCGGGCTGATCCACGAACACTCGCTGCGCGGCGACCAGGCGGTCCCCGCTCATGCGCGAAGAGTGACGTCCTCATCCTGATGAGAGGTACTCCTGGGGTGCCGGCCGTGCTGTCTTGGGAGAAGCACTCGGTGGGTTGCCCCACGGGTGCGGTCCCGGAGGGAGGGGGCGATGTGGCAGCCGGACGGTTGGGACGTGCGCACCCGGCTCGGAGTGCTGACACCGCACGCTGATGTCGGTCCCGAATCGGAGATCAGGGCCATGGCTCCTGAGACCGTGGGGGTGTACGCCGCGCGGGTCCCGTTTGGAGCCATGGCGGTCGGCGGTGCCATGGATCGGACCATCCCCCTGGCACCGGTCGCGGCGTTCGTGCAGCCGCCCCACATTGACGACGCGGTCTCGTTGCTGGCCGCCGCACCCGTTGCCGTGATGGGAATCGGCTTCACGAGCTCTGCCTACGTCACCGGGGCGGACGCCGAGAAGGAGCTGATCGACCGACTCCAGAGCCGCAGTGCCGGCATACCGGTCGTCTCCACCTGCGCTGCCGCGGTCGATGCGCTCGGTGTGCTGGGGGCAGAGAGGGTCGCCGTCGTCGATCCCCCGTGGTTCGACGATGAGCTCGACCGACTCGGTGCGGAGTACTTCTCATCGCAGGGCTTCGAGGTGGTCTCGCATGCCGCCTGTGATCTCCCCAGCAACCAGAGGAGCATCAACCCGTCTGAGCTCTATGAGTGGATCCTCGCGCACACACCCGGCAGCTCCCAGGCGGTGTTCGTGGGTGGCAACGGCTTTCGGAGTGTCGGTGTCATCGCTGCGCTCGAGGAGGAGCTGGCACGGCCGGTCCTGACGGCTAACCAGGTGCTCTGTGGGGCATGCTGCGGGCGATCGGGTCCCGGGTTGCACTTCATGGGTACGGGCAGCTGTTCACATAGATCGGGTGACCCAGGTCCGCCGCCCGTGCGCACCTGTCGCAGTGGGGTCGTCGACGGGAGCCTCCCGACCAGGGGCACACCCGCTCAGGACGGTCACGTAGCCTCGGACCGATGAGCCCTACCGCGCACATCGACGAGCCGAACACGATCTTCCGGGAGAAGCTGGGCGCCGTAGCTCCCGGGGCGCACATCGACAGCTGGAGCGGGGTCATCAAGCTGACCTCCTGGTCCGGGCACAGCCTGGAGCCGGCCGTCGTAGTCCACCTCGACCGCGGTGCCCTCGCCGGAGCCGTGTGGGCGCGCGAGGCGGCCGCCCAGCCGCTGTGGCCGCAGGCCAAGCCGACGGAAGCCGGAGTCAACCTGCTCCTCGAGCAGATCGCCGACGCCGTCGCTTCGGTCACGGACACCCAGCGGCACGTGCACGTCTCGACCGACGACGTGGTCCTCGCCACCCGGGCGTCACGCCACTAAAGGGCCCGCGGCCCCGCGCTCAGCCCCAGATGTCCTCCACCAGGCGCTCTGAGGACCGCAGCCCTGCCAGCCACGCGGCGCCGTCGCCCTCGCCGGCACCGGTGTGGCCCCGGAAGACCGTGACCAGGGACGCCCGGACGCCGGGGGCGATGGTGGCGGCGTTGCCGCAGACGAGCACCACCGCGTCGCGCTGGAGCAGGTCCCAGACCTCGTCGGCGCAGTCGAGCATCCCGTCCTGGACCCAGCGGCGGGGAGACCCCGGGGCGTCCGAGTAGCACCGCTCGACCCGGGCCACGCCCTGCTCCTCCCAGGCCGCCAGCTCCTCGGCGTAGAGCAGGTCGAGGTCGGCGTTGCGGCACCCGAAGAACAGCAGCGAGTCCCCGGTCGGCACGCCCTGCTCACGTTGGGCCGCCCGGTCCTGCAGGAACCCGCGGAAGGGCGCCAGGCCGGTCCCGGCGCCGACCATGATCATCGGCGTGCGGGGGTTCTCGGGCGGGCGGAACGGGATCGCCGGCTGACGGACGAACACGAATACCGTGCCGTTGACCGGCAGCTGGGCCAGGTGGCCGGAGCAGACCCCGTTGTAGACACCGGCGCCGGACCGCGCCGGCCCGCGGAGCAGCCCGACGGTGATGCTGCACGTGTCCGCGCTGACCAGCGGTGAGGAGGAGATCGAGTAGAAGCGGGGCCGCAGCGGGGGCAGCAGCTCCAGGTAGACCTCGAACGGCAGCCGGCAGGCCGGGAAGTCGTCCAGCAGGTCCAGGACGGACCGGTTCCGCGCATGGACCTGGTCGCGGTAGAGCGCCTGGCCCTCCTCGGTGTCCTGGGTCATGGCCTGGAGCGCGGCCTGCTGCTCCGGGTCCTCGGTGTAGCGGGCCAGCACCTCCAGGTCGGCCCGGCTGGCCACGTCCTGCAGCTCGACACAGCTGCCCAGCACGCCCAGCAGCGGCGCCGGCTCGTCGATGGGCAGGTGGGTGAAGCTGCCGCCGTTGGGGATGATCGTCAGGTACTGCCCGGCGTCGAGCCCGAACCGGTCGATGACCCGCCGGATCGCCTGGAAGCCGTTGCGCGGCAGCACACCCAGGTGGTCGCCGGTGCGGTACGTCATCCCCGCCGGGATCGCGACCTCGAGGTGCCGGACCGAACGGTCGGGCGGGCCGGCGGACGCCACGGTGGGCAGCAGCTCCCGGTTCTCGCGCACCAGCGCCGGGTGCGCCTGGTAGGAGACGACCACCGGGTTGGTCACCTGCCGGTTGGTCAGGGTCACCGACAGCCGCGGCCCGGTTGGCGCCTCCTTCGCGACCTCCGCGGGCAGGTCCAGCGCCCCGGCGATGTCGGCCCAGAGGCTGGCGTGCCAGGCGCGGTATGCCGCGTCGAAGTCGCCGGCCGCGTTGCCCTCGCCCCGCGGGTGCACGCGTCGCCCGCCGTGCTGCTCGAGCTGCTCGTCGACGAGCTTGGGCACCGCCTGGTAGGTGTCCGCCCACTCGGTGTTGCCGCAGCCGAACACGGTGAACGCCACCCCCTTGGCCGCGTCGGTGTCCGCGCCGCCGAGCCACCGGCAGAAGGCGGCGGCGTTGTCCGGGGGTGTGCCGTTGTAGGAGGAGGTCACGACCACGGTCGCGCCGTCCGCCGGCAGGTCCGACACGTGGTCGTCGAGTGAGCCGACGGTCACGTCGAAGCCGCGTTCGGTGCCCTCCTGCGCCAGCCGGGTCGCCAGCGACTCCGCCGTGCCGAGGTTGGAGCCGAACAGCACGGCCAGGGGCGTGCCGTGGCGCGCCACCATCGGCGCCGGGGCCACCGACGGGGCCGGGGTGCCCGCCGCAACCCCGGGCTCGGCGGTGGCGCGCGCGATGTGGACGTCCGGCCGCGGGACCACCTGGATGTGGAACTCGTCCGGCTTCACCGTGAGCGTCGTCCTGGTCCGCAGCTGGTAGTCGAGGTGGTCGATCAGGTCGAACCGCTGCAGGACCATCCCCAGCACCAGCGCGGCCTCCTGCAGGGCGAACTGCCGGCCGATGCACGCCCGCATCCCGGTGCCGAACGGCTTGTAGACCGCCGGGGACACCGCCGCCAGGCGCTCGGGCGCCATGTGCTCGGGGTTGAACTCCCCGGCGTCCGGCCCCCACACGGACGTGGACCGGTGCAGCGCGGGGGTGAGGACTGTCAAGGGAGTGTGTGCCGGGATGGCGTAGCGGCCACCGATCACGGTGTCCTGGAACGGCGCCCGGGTGAACCCCGGTGCCGTCGGCCACAGGCGCAGCGACTCGTCGAGCACCTGGCGCACGTAGGTCAGGCGGTGCACCTGCTCGAACGTGGGCGCTGCGGTGTCCCCGAACACCTCGTCCACCTCGGCGCGTGCCCGCGCGAGCAACTCCGGGTTCTTGAGCAGGTAGTAGATCGCGAACGACAGCAGGCCCGAGGTCGTCTCGTGGCCGGCGACGAGGAAGGTGATGCACTGCGCCCGGATGTTGTCGTCGGGCAGGCCCTCGCCGCTCTGCTTGTCCACCCCGGTGATCATCCGGCCGAGCAGGTCGGTGGTGTCTGCCGCCTCGCCCTCGGCCCGGCGCTCGGCGATGAGCCGCCCGACGAGGTCGCCCATGAACGCCTGGTCCTCCTCGAGCTGGCGCTGGGCCCGCACCCTCAGCCGGGCCTGGAGGGGCAGCTGGCGCATCCGGGCCTGGGACTCGCCGAGCACCCGCACCATGGCCTGGACGAACGGGTGCGGGGTGTCGCGGTAGAAGGAATTGAACCGGTAGCCGAAGCCGCACAACGCGATGGTGTCGAGGGTCAGCCGGGTCATGTCCGCCGGGACGTCGACCTCCTCCCCCGGGTTCAGCCGCGACCACTTCTCCATGAGCTGGTCGGCGATGTCGAGCATCCGCGGCATGTAGTCGCGCATCGCCTGGACGCTGAACGGGGCCATGAGGATGTTGTGGGCCCGGTGCCACAGCGGGTCGTCGGTGTCGGCGGTGAACAGCCCCGCCCCGACGACGCCGTTACGCAGGTTGGCCAGTCCCCCGCCGACGATCTTGTCGAAGCGGCTGTCGTCGCAGATCTCCTCGACCAGCTCGGGACCGGACACCATCAGCCGCGTGCTGCCGGGGACCGTCACCTTGAAGATCGGGCCGTACTCCCCGGCCATGGCGATGAAGCCCTCGATCGGGTTGTGGGCGTCGATGTCGAAGGCGTTGCCGACCAGCGGCAGCCCGTGCGGACCGGGGATCTGGTCAAGCTCGATCGTCGTGGTCATGGTGGACCTCCGGGGCAAGCGGTGTGGGGACGGTGTGGACACGGGGCAGGTGGCCCGGCGTGGTCGGGCGGCGGGCCTCGAGCAGCAGCACGACGCTCAGCAGCACCACCCAGCCGGGGAAGACGAGCAGGATCGCGGGGTGGAACGTCGTGCTGACCAGCAGGAAGGCCGCGGCGAGGTAGCTCACCACCGCCAGCCAGCGCGGGAGCAGCTCGCGCGTTCGGGCCAGCCGGGTGGTCGCGATGATGTACATCCCCGCGGCGCGCACGCCGAAGACGAAGACCAGCCCGTATCCCGCGCTGCCCAAGGCGCGGGCGACGTCCGGCGGTGGCAGCGGGGTGGAGGAGAAGACGGTCAGCAGCGCCACCGCGCCGACGGCGGCGGAGCCGGCGAACACCATGCAGACGAAGACCACGCCGGAGGTCACCTGCAGCCAGCGCGGCACCTCCGAGCGGGGGCCGGGCAGCTCGTCGATGAGGGTGCGGGTGGCGCTGACGTGCCAGAGGAAGCCGATCCCGGCGAACGGCACGATGTACACGCCGGCGGTCACCAGCACGCTGCCGTGGCCGTCGGCGTAGAACCGGGCGTAGGTGCTGTCCGGCGCGCCGAGGCCCGGGCCCTGGCGGACCAGGACCAGGGCGACGACGAGCAGGACAGCGAACGCGAACCCGGACAGGGCGCTCATCCGCGCGCCGGCTCGGTGCTCCCGGGCCGGTTCCTCCACCAGCACGGTGTCGCTACCGCTACTGGGTCGCTGCTGCCATGAGGGGGCCTTCTTCCTCAGCGGCGAGGGCCGGACAGGTCGGACACCTCACGCTTGTCCCCCCGCGGCGTGACCGGTTCCGCCGCTGTGGTGACGCGAGCTCGTCCGTTAGGACGGGCCGACCTCACCCCGCCCTAACGGGGGGTGAGGTCCAGCGTGGCCACGATCGCCGTGACGAAGACGCCCAGCCCGAGCAGCGTGCCGGCGTCGACCAGGCGCGAGCGCACCACCAGTCCCCCGGCCCGGCTGGCGGGCAGCACGAGGCGCAGGACGCCCGCGAGCAGCAGGCTGCCGGCGAAGACGTAGCCGCCGGGGCGCACGGACCCGAAGAACATCACCGCCAGGCCGCCGACCAGCCCGAGGGCGACGACCCACCACACGCCCAGGCGTGGCGGGACCCAGGTCAGGCGTTTCATCCGGCGGCGGCCTGCCGCTCCGCGGCCTCCACGACGTTCGTCAGCAGGCACGCGCGGGTCATCGGGCCGACCCCGCCGGGGTTGGGGGTGAGCCAGCCGGCGACCTCGGCCACGCCCGGGTCGACGTCACCGGCCACCTTCGGCCTGCCGTCGGGGCCGGGGACCCGGCTGACGCCGACGTCGAGCACGGCGGCGCCGGGCTTGATCATCTCGGCGGTGACGATGGACGGGACGCCGGCCGCGGCGACGACGATGTCGGCCCGGCGCACGTGCGCGGCGAGGTCACGCGTGCCCGTGTGGCACAGGGTCACGGTGGCGTTCTCGCTGCGGCGGGTGAGCATGAGGCCGAGCGGGCGGCCCACGGTCAGCCCGCGTCCGATGACGCACACCTCGGCGCCGGCGATCGGCACGTCGTAGCGGCGCAGCAGCTCGATCACCCCGCTCGGGGTGCACGGCAGCGGCGCGGGCTTGCCGAGCACCAGCCAGCCGAGGTTCATCGGGTGCAGGCCGTCGACGTCCTTGACCGGGTCGACCCGCGAGAGCAGGGCGAACTCGTCCAGGCCGGTGGGCTGCTGGATGAGGAAGCCGGTGCACGCCGGGTCGGCGTTGAGCTCGTCGATGACCGCCTCGACCTCGGCCTGGGGGGTCCCCGAGGGCAGGTCGTGCCGGAGGCTCGCGATGCCGATCTCGGCGCAGTCCCTGTGCTTGGCGTTGACGTACCACTGGTTGCCCGGGTCCTCACCGACCTGCACGGTCCCGAGCCCGGGCACGACGCCTTGGTCGCGCAGTGCGGCGATGCGGGTCTTCAGCTCGCCCTTGATCGTGGCCAGGGTGGCCTTGCCGTCCATGACGATCGCGGTCATCGGTGGTCCTTCCGGGTGGCGGTGAGACGGTCGGTCATGGCACTCAGTGCGCGAAGTGGCGGGTGCCGGTGAAGTACATCGTCACCCCGGCGGCCTGCGCCGCCTCGATGACCTCCTCGTCGCGCTTCGAGCCGCCGGGGGCGACGACCGCGCGGACGCCGGCGTCGAGCAGCACCTGCAGGCCGTCGGCAAAGGGGAAGAACGCGTCCGACGCACCGACCGACCCGCGGGCACGGTCGCCGGCCCGGCTCACGGCCAGCCGCGAGGAGTCGACCCGGTTGACCTGACCCATGCCGACGCCGACCGTGGCCCCGCCGTCGGCGAGCAGGATCGCGTTGGACTTCACCGCGCGGATCGCCCGCCATGCGAACTCCAGGTCGGCGAGGGTCGCCTGGTCGGCGGCCTCGCCGGCCACCAGGCGCCAGCGCGAGGCGGCGTCGCCACCATCCTCGACCTCGGCGTCGATCGCGTCGCGGGACTGCAACAGCAGGCCTCCGGAGATCGGGCGCAGCTCGACCCCGCCACGGGACGGCGCCGCGGCCTTGAGCAGCCGGATGTTCTTCTTCGCCGTCAGAACCTCGAGGGCCTCCGGCTCGAAGTCCGGCGCCACGACGACCTCGGTGAACACGTCGGCCACCTGCCGGGCCATCTCGGCCGTGACCGTGCCGTTGGCCGCGATCACGCCACCGTAGGCGGAGACGCTGTCGCAGGCGTGGGCGCGGCGGTGGGCCTCGGCGAGGTCGGAACCGACCGCGATACCGCAGGGGTTGGCGTGCTTGATGATCGCGACGGTGGGCGCGTCGTGGTCGTAGGCGGCGCGGCGGGCCGCGTCGGCGTCGACGTAGTTGTTGTAGGACATGTCCTTGCCGTGCAGCTGCTCGGCCTGGGCCAGCCCGGGCTCGGGGGCGAACCCGTTGACGTACAACGCCGCCCGCTGGTGCGGGTTCTCGCCGTAGCGCAGGACGTGCTGCTTGTCCCACGTGGCGCCCATCCACGCCGGGAAGCCGGTGCCGTCGGAGGTGTCGGTGACGACGTTGCCCATCCACGACGCGACCGCCACGTCGTAGGTCGCGGTGTGCACGAAGGCCTGGGCGGCCAGCGTCCTGCGCTGCTCGAGCGTGAAGCCGCCGCCGCGGGCGGCCACGAGCACCGAGCCGTAGAGCCCCGGGTCGGTCACGATCGCCACGCTGGCGTGGTTCTTGGCGGCCGCGCGCACCATCGACGGGCCACCGATGTCGATCTGCTCGATGCACTCCTCCTGCGAGGCGCCGGACATGACCGTGTCGGTGAACGGGTAGAGGTTGGTGACGACCAGGTCGAACGGCTCGACGCCCAGCTCGGCCAGCTGCGCGACGTGGTCGGGGTTGCCCATGTCGGCGAGGATGCCGGCATGCACGCGCGGGTGCAGCGTCTTGACCCGCCCGTCGAGGCACTCGGGGAAGCCAGTCAGCTCCTCCACCCGGGTCACCGGCACGCCGGCGTCGGCGATGCGTGCCGCGGTGGAGCCGGTGGAGACGAGGGAGACACCGGCGTCGTGCAGGCCACGCGCCAGATCCTCCAGCCCGCTCTTGTCGTAGACGGAGATGAGGGCTCGTGTGATCGGACGCTGACCTGTGGTGCTCACGCCAGGGTGACCTTTCGTTGGTGGATGGTGAACCCGTCGCGGACCATGCGGCCCACGGTCTCGACGAGCAGGGACCGCTCGCTGGCCTTGATGCGCTCGTGCAGCGACTCGACGGTGTCGTCGTCCTCGACCCCGACCACGGCCTGGTCGATGATCGGGCCGGTGTCGACGCCGGAGTCCACGACGTGGCAGGTGCACCCGGTGACCTTGACGCCGTAGTCGAGCGCGTCACGCACGCCGTGCGCGCCGGGGAAGGCCGGCAGGAGCGCGGGGTGGGTGTTGATCGTGGTGAAGCCGGAGCCGAGGAAAGCCGGTCCGAGGATCTTCATGAAGCCCGCCGACACCACCAGAACCGGCTGGTATGCCGCGACCTCGGCTGCCAGCGCGGCGTCCCACTCCGCGCGGCCGGGGTAGTCCTCGACCCGGCAGACGAAGGTGGGGATGCCCGCGCGCTGCGCCCGGGCCAGGCCCTCGATGCCCTCGCGGTCGGCTCCCACGGCGGCGATCCGCACGCCGTAGAGCGGCTCGGCGGCGATCGCGTCGATCAGCGCCTGCAGGTTGGTGCCGGATCCGGAGACGAGGACGACGATGTCGCGGGGCTCGGGCACGACACCGAGGTCCGGCAGGCTCGTCACGTGCACAGACGATATCCGACGCCGGCGCGCGGCTGACGCCCGGCCGCGGGTCGGGAGCCGGGACCGATGGACAAGGGTCCTGTGCGACGAGTGGGCCCGGTGGGAGACGATGGGCCGGACCAGCACCTCGACCCAGGAGCAGCACGTGTCGACCACCCGCCAGGAGCCCCGGACCCTTCCTCCGGGCATGGCCCATGCCCGGCGTGCCGGTCTGCTCATGCTCGTCGGCGCGTTCGGGGTGGGCGTGCCCCTGCCGTGGACCGCGATCGCGCTGCTGCCGCTCGGCTTGTCGGTCGTGGAGGCGGTCCGGGCCCTGCGGGCGATGAGCGGGGGCCGGGCGCCGGCCCGCGTGGTGGCCTGGACGAGCACCGGTCTGGTGCTCGCGGTCGTCTTGGGCGTCGCGACGGCAGCACCGTTCGCCTTCTACGACAGCTCCAAGCGCTATCAGGACTGCATGGTCGGGGCCAACACGTCCGCGGCCGCTGCCCAGTGCCGGGCCGACCTCTACGACGGGCTGACCAGCGTGCTCAGCGGGTGGGGCGTCAGCCGCTGAGGCACCACCGGGTGGGAGCGCCCGTCAGCGCCTGACCTGCCAGCCGTGGGCGCGCCACTGGGAGGCGCCGACGACCAGGGCGGCACCCAGCAGCATCTCGCCCAGCAGGCAGAGGCCGGCCAGCACCGGGTCGGCACCCACCGTGCTGAGCTCACGCGAGCCGAGCGAGCCGTCGGCCAGCCAGGTGCCCGCCGCCAGCAGGAGCGCAGCGATCACGCACGCGGCCGCGGCGACCTTGGCCTTGGCCTGCCAGGACGCCAGCCGGGTGACCTGGCGGATGCTTCGCCACGCCACGAGCGCGCCGACCAGGACGGGCCCGAGCACGGCGAGCCGCAGCATTGCCGGCATCGGGCCGGGGTCCGGCAGCGCCCCCAGCACCGGGACGAGCGGCAGCAGGCCGGGGTCGGAGTGGGTCCAGGTGACCGCGGACCCGTTGGCCACGGCGAACCCCGGGCCGGCCATCCACGACAGCCCCCACAGGGCGAAGTTGGGCAGCGCCAGGAGCTGCACGAGGCTGAGCACGGTGCCGCCGACGACCCCCGGCGCGAGGGCGGAGTAGAGCTGCCCCACGCGTTGGGCGTGGACCACGGCCACCGCGACGACCAGCGCGCCGCCGAGCAGCAGCCCGGCCACGGCACCCCACAGCGCCGGCCGCAACGCCTTGCGCACGAACGGCGGCAGCACCGCCCGCAGCCGGTCGGCCAGGTCCGGCGCCACCGAGGGCAGGTGGCCGCGGAACTCCAGGGCCACGGCCAGGACGGAGGACCCCGCCGCGACCACCGCGGTGGCCAGCAGGCCCTCGACCGGGTTGGAGCGCACGTGCGCGCTGCCCGCGGTGAGCGAGACGAGCAGGCCGGTCACGGCATACGCGCCGGTGAAGCCAAGCCCGACGTCGGCGACGTCCTTGCGCAGCGCCCCCCACATCTGGAAGCGCGCGGGCCGGGCGTCGTCGAGCAGCGCCAGCACCCGGCGGCAGGCGACCACGGCCAGCGAGACCGGCAGCAGCCCGAGCAGCAGCGGCACCAGCGAGATCGTGGCCGTGCCGGCGGACAGGTCCACGGTGTGCGCCAACAGCCAGACGTGCGCGCCGATCCCGAAGGCCGTCGTCCACGGCACGCTGCTCTGGGGGCTGGCCACCCACACCAGCAGGCTCGGCAGGCAGACCACAAGCAGGCCGAGCACGGCGGCGGAGGCACCAGCTCCGGCGGCACGCAGCCGCAGGCCCCATCGGCCCTGCCCTCCGGTGGTCGGTCCGGGGCTGGTCTGGCGGGGGCGGTCGAGCACAGTCATGAGGGGTCCATGGTCGCGCCCCGACCGCGGCTGCCGGCATCGGCGCGCCGCGCGTCCGGCAGATTCCGTGGAATTGGGCTGTGATCCCGGCAACCGTGAAGGGGTGCCCCGCGTCTGGTCCCCTGACGGCCCGCCCGGGCCGGGGGGTGGACCCGGGGGACACGGGAGGTGTGATGAAGGGCAGCGCCGGCGACAGCGAGCGCGAGTTCGACGAGTTCTACCGGCAGGGGGCCCGTTCGGTCGTCCACGTGGTGTACGTCGCGACCGGAGACCTGACCCTGGCCCAGGACTGCACCCAGGAGGCGTTCAGCCGGGCCTGGCAGCGCTGGGACAAGGTGCACGGGTATGACGACCCGATGGCCTGGGTGCGCACGGTCGCCCGCCGTCTGGCGATCTCCGCGTGGCGCAAGCGCACCGGCCAGGAGCGGGCGTACGTCCGGCACGGGGCCGAGGCCCACACCGACGGGCCGACCGAGGACCGGGTCGCCGTGCTCGCCGCACTGCGCGAGCTGCCTGCACCGGTCCGGGAGGCCCTGGCGCTGCACTACCTGGCCGACCTGTCCGTCGACCAGATCGCCCACGAGACCAACACCCCCGCAGGCACCATCAAGGCGCGCCTGCACCGTGGCCGGGCCCTGCTCGCGCAGACCCTTCGTGCAGAGGAGCACCACCATGGCTGAGCTGGATCCGGGCCGCTGGTCCGCCGCCGACGACGAGCTCGTGCGGGGAGCCCTGGCCACGCTGCGTCGGGACGTCGAGGCGCTCGAGCTGGCGGACGTGCGGTTCGTCAAGGCCCGTGGCGCGGCCCGCCGCCGGCGCACCGTCCTCGGCGCTGCCGCTGCTGCCGCTGCTGCTGTCCTGGTCGTCGGCTACGTCGGCTTCAGCGGGCTGGGAGGCCATCCCTCCTCGCTGCGCCCGGCGGTCAGCACCAGCCGGTCGAGCACCACGTCGACGACGTCGGCCACGACGCCCGCCGATGCCGGCGTCCCCTTGCCGGTGCCCGGCGACCTGCCCGTCTCCGCCGAGTGGCAACGGGCGCTCGGGATCACCGAGACGGTGGTCATCGCCGACTCCAAGGAGTCCGAGGGCGGTGCAGTCATGGACTGCGCCAACGTCGGGCGGCCCGGCACGCTGACACACGGTCAGTCGGTCAACGCCGAGTCCTCCGGCCTGCAGGCCGACCAGCGCGTCTACGAAAACCCCTCCACCGCCGCTGCCGACCGGGCGGCCGACGCGGTGGTCAGCCAGCTGCTGACCTGCTCGAGCGGTGGGGCTCCGGTGAAGCCTCCGAAGGTCTCGGTCGTGGCCGACTCGGCCTGGCCCAAGGTCTTCAGCGGCATCGGGCCGGCCAGCACCGAGTGGTTCGTCGTCACGCATTCGGGCTCGAAGGTCGGCATCGTGACGATCGTCGAGCCGGGCGAGGCCGGGATGCACCGGTGGACGGTCTCTCAGGTCCAGGACATCGGCGCGGTCGCGCAGCGCCGGCTCGGCGGCGACCTCGGCGGCGCCATGCCCACCAGGCCCTCGACCGTCGCGGTCGACGAGCAGATGCCCGTCGCCGGCACCCGACCGCTGCTGCCGTCGAGCCTGTTCGTGGCTGCGTCCCAGTGGGCCACGCCGGGCGTCTCCGGTGGTGACGGCACGCACGCGGTGACGACGGACTTCGAGGGCGGGGCGCAGATCCACGAGTGTGACGTCGACACCGCGATGGACATGACCTCCTCCGCTGGCCGGTTCGGCATCGTCACCGTCGCCGACGAGGTCGACGGCACCATTCTTGGCCGGCAGCGTGTCCGGTTGACCGCCTCGGCCGGCGCCGCGCGGGCGGAGGCCGACCGGATCGCCCACGGCATCGCCACCTGCGGCAGCCGGGTGCCTCACGTCACGGTGACCCAGGACCCGGCTCACCCGGGCCTGTTCAAGGTCGTCGGCGCCGAGCCGGGCGCACCGAAGGCCGTGGGCTGGCTGGGGGTGTCGGTGCACGAGGGGACACCGGCTGCGGTGAGCACGCTCTACCTGCGCAGCCAGACCTCGCAGGGGTACGCCGAGCTCGACTGGCTGCTCTCCCTCGCTCGCCAGAAGTAGCGCCACCCCGGAACGTACGGCGGGCCGGCCACCTCGAGGAGGTGACCGGCCCGCTGTGGTGAGCTGCCGTGGATACGGTGGCTCAGCCCAGGTTCTTCATGATCTCGCGCATGAGCTCCGCGGTCTCGGACGGCGTCTTGCCCACCCGGACGCCCGCGGCCTCGAGGGCCTCCTTCTTGGCGGCCGCGGTGCCCGAGGAACCGGAGACGATGGCGCCGGCGTGGCCCATGGTCTTGCCCTCGGGTGCGGTGAAGCCCGCGACGTAGCCGACGACCGGCTTGGTCACGTGCTCCTTGATGTAGGCCGCCGCGCGCTCCTCGGCGTCGCCGCCGATCTCGCCGATCATGACGATCGCGTCGGTCTCGGGGTCGGCCTCGAACGCCTCGAGGGCGTCGATGTGCGTGGTGCCGATGATCGGGTCACCGCCGATGCCGACCGCGGAGGAGAAGCCGAACTCCCGCAGCTCGTACATCATCTGGTAGGTCAGCGTGCCCGACTTGGAGACCAGGCCGATGCGACCGCCGCCGGAGATGTCGGCGGGGATGATGCCGGCGTTGGACTTGCCGGGGCTGATCAGGCCGGGGCAGTTCGGCCCGATGATGCGGGTCGTGCCGGCCTGCTGGGCGTAGGTGAAGAACTCCGCGGTGTCCTTGACCGGCACGCCCTCGGTGATGACCACCGCGAGCGGGATCTTCGCGTCGACGGCCTCGACGACCGCGGCCTTGGTGAAGGCGGCGGGCACGAAGATGACCGATACGTTGGCGCCGGTGGCCTCGATCGCCTCGGCGACGGAGCCGAACACCGGCACGGTGACGCCGCCGTCGAACTCGACCGTGGTGCCGGCCTTGCGCGGGTTCACGCCGCCGACGATGGTGGTGCCCGAGGTCAGCATGCGCTGGGTGTGCTTCATGCCCTCGGAGCCGGTCATGCCCTGGACGATGACCTTGCTGTTGTCATCCAAGAAGATTGCCATTGCGAGATTCCCGTTCCGTCAGTTCGCCGCGGCGAGCTCGGCAGCCTTGCGGGCCGCGCCGTCCATGGTGTCCTCGATGGTGACGAGGGGGTGGTTGGCCTCGGCCAGGATGCGGCGGCCCTCCTCGACGTTGTTGCCGTCGAGACGCACGACCAGCGGCTTGGTGGCCTCGTCGCCGAGGGTCTTCAGCGCGCCGACGATGCCGTTGGCCACCGCGTCACAGGCGGTGATGCCGCCGAACACGTTGACGAAGACGCTCTTGACCTGCGGGTCACCGAGGATGATGTGCAGGCCGTTGGCCATGACCTCGGCCGAGGCGCCGCCCCCGATGTCGAGGAAGTTGGCCGGCTTGGGCTCGCCCGGGAACTCCTCACCGGCGTAGGCGACCACGTCGAGCGTGGACATGACCAGGCCGGCGCCGTTGCCGATGATGCCGACGGAGCCGTCGAGCTTGACGTAGTTGAGGCCCTTCTCCTTGGCCGCCGCCTCCAGCGGGTCGGCCGAGGCCTTGTCCTCGAGGGCCTCGTGGGCCGGGTGACGGAAGTCGGCGTTGCCGTCCAGGGTCACCTTGCCGTCGAGGGCGATGATCGAGCCGTCGACCGTCTTGACGAGCGGGTTGACCTCGACCAGCGTGGCGTCCTCCTCGCGGTAGACGTCCCACAGCTTCTGGATGACGCGGGCGATCTCGTCCTTGACGTCGGCGTCGAAGCCGGCGGCGTCGACGATCTCGGCGGCCTTGGCGGCGTCGATCCCGACGATCGGGTCGACCGCGATGCGGGCGAGGGCCTCGGGGCGCTCGACGGCGAGCTGCTCGATCTCCATGCCGCCCTCCTTGCTGGCCATGGCCAGGTAGGAGCGGTTGGCGCGGTCGAGCAGGACCGAGAAGTAGTACTCCTCCGCGATCTGCGCGCCCTGGGCGATCATCACCTTGTGGACCGTGTGGCCCTTGATGTCCATGCCCAGGATCTGCTCGGCCGCTGCGGCAGCCTCGTCGACGCTCTTGGCGACCTTGACACCGCCGGCCTTGCCGCGGCCCCCGGTCTTGACCTGGGCCTTGACCACGACCACGCCGCCGCTCTTGGCGCCGATGGTCTCCGCAGCCGCACGGGCTTCCTCAACAGTCTCGGCGACGGCGCCGTCCAGCACCGGTACACCGTGCGCCTCGAACACGTCGCGCGCTTGGTACTCGAAAAGATCCACGAGCCGAATCCATCCTCGTCATCGAAGGGATTGTCCGAGCGGAGCCTAGTCCCGCGGTATGCCGTGCAGGACCGTGGGTGGGCCCCGCAGGGGCCGATGGGAGCAATCTCACCTGCAGCGACACCCCTCGCCCGGCGCCGGGCTGCACCCCCTGCGCCTGGTCGGCATGATGTCCGTGTGCCTCCCCTGACGCGCCTCGTCCTGGCCCTGGCCACCACCATCATGGTCGGCGCCTGCGGCTCCACGTCCGGCTCGTCGCTGTCATCGCCCGCCCCGACGAGCAGCACCGCCGGCGCCGGCGGGTCCCCCACGTCGCTGTCCGCACCCCTGACGGTGACCCGTTCGGGCGGGGTGGCGGGCTTCCGCGACCGGCTCGTCATCGGCACCGACGGGGTGACCTCGGTCAGCCGGCACGGCGAGCCGTCCGGCAGGTGCCGGGTCGACGTGGCGCTGCTGCGCCGCATCGCCACGGCCTCGGCCGCGGTCGACTGGTCCTCCCTCCCCGCGCCCACGACGCAGCCCCGGCACCCCGACGACCTGGTGGTCATCGTCTCCTCCGGTGGCTCCGGCGCACGGATCGAGGACCCCGCGCTGACGCAGCTGGCCGAGCCGTTGACGCGCCTGCTCGCCGACGTGACTGCCCCAGCGGGCCAGCGCAGACTCTGCACCACGGTCTGACTCGCAGGCAGCCGCTGGCGCTCCCGGCTCGGCACGGCCTCCGGCGGCCCCTGGCGCTGGTCAACACCTGTGGCCGGAACGGCCGGCGTCGGCCTTCGCCCGCGACGCGCGACCCCACCCGTGTCCCCGTCCACCGCCGGACCGGGCGCCTCCCGGGGCGTCAGCCCCCTGGTCCCCGGGAGGCGACCGCTCCGGCGTGGTGGGTGGTGCCGGGCCGCCGCAGTGCCGGCACGGCATACGGGCGTCGGCACGGCGCGCCGGCGTCGCGTTCCTCTGCAGCCGCCCGGCACGGCGGTGCCGGCCCCTCGGGTCGAGGGACCGGCACCGGGTTGTCCGTGTTGCCCTGCGGTCAGCTCGTGGCGACCGAGGTGTCGTCGAGGAAGAAGCTCGTGGCCAGCGAGGCGTCCTCGGTGCCCAGGAACTTGATCGTGACGGTCTTGCCCCTGTAGGCGCTCAGGTCGAGCGACTTCAGGACGTAGGAGGAGCCCTTGTTGAGGTTGGAGTACGTCGCGAGCGTCGTCGTGGTGGAGCCGTCGATGACCTGGGCCTTGAGCGTGTCGTAGGCGGAGGTCGTGGTCGTCTCGGCGGAGGAGACCTTCAGGTAGAAAGACAGCGTCGCCGAGGTGGCCGTTGACGGGATGGCGACCGACTGCTGGGCGTAGTCGGTGCTGGCGCTGCCGTAGCCGTTGAGCCAGCCGTACCAGGAGCCGGTGCGCGGGGTGGCGCTGGTGGAGTTGGTGATCACGCCGGAGGTCGTGGTCCAGCTGACGTTGCCGGACTCGAAGCCGGGGTTCTGCAGCAGGTTGGCGCCGCCACCGCCGCCCCCACCGCTGGTGCCGCAGGTCTCGGTGGTGGCAGGGACCGCGATGGCGGTGAAGGCCGCCGCGATGTTGGTGCACTGGGTGCTGCCGACGCCGTAGAGGTCCTTGGCCGCCTTGATCGCGCCGTTGCGGGCGTCCGCGTAGGTGCTCGTGGAGGTCAGGTAGGTCGTCAGCGTGCGGTACCAGACCTTCGCGGCGGTGTCCCGGCCCACGCCGGTGACGGTGGAGCTGTCACACGTCGGGCTGTTGTAGGAGACCCCGTTGATGGTCTTGGCGCCCGAGCCCTCGGAAGCCAGGTAGAACCAGTGGTTCAGCGGGCCCGAGGAGTAGTGCGGGTCGAGGGTGCCCAGCGTCGCCGACCAGCAGTCCTTGCTGGCGCCGTCCTTGGACGGCTTGTCCATGTAGCGCAGCGGGGTGCCGTTGCCGTTGATGTTGATCTTCTCGCCGATGAGGTAGTCGCCCACGTCGTTGGCGTTGTTGGCGTAGAACTCCACGGCGGTGCCGAAGATGTCGCTCGTGGCCTCGTTCAGGCCGCCCGCGTCACCGGAGTAGGCCAGGCCGGCCGAGTTCTCCGTGACTCCATGGCTCATCTCGTGGCCCGCGACGTCGATCTCGGTGAGCGGGTGGGTGTTGCCCGAGCCGTCGCCGTAGGTCATCTGGGTGCCGTCCCAGAAGGCGTTGACGTAGCCGTTGCCGTAGTGGACGCGGGAGCGGACACCGGTGCCGTTGTTGAAGATGCCGTTCCGGCCGTGGGTGTTCTTGTAGTAGTCCCACGTGACCTGCGCGCCGTAGTGGGCGTCCACACCGGCCGAGGCGCGGTCGCTCGTGGAGCCGTTGCCCCACACGTCGTCGGCGTCGGTGAACAGTGTCCCGCCGGGACCGGTGCCGACCGGCGGGTCGGTCTGCCCGTTGAGGTCGGTCGTGTAGTTGCCGCCGCGGTTCGGGTCCTTCAGCTGGTAGCTGCCGCTGAGCTGGGTGCCGATCGAGACCGACCCGCTGTAGATCGAGTTGCCGGTGCCGGTCTCGATCTCGTCCCAGCTGGCCAGCGTGGCGCCGGAGGTGGCGTCGACGACCGTGTGCAGACGGCTGGGCGTCTGGTCGGCCTTGACCCCCGTGGTCACCACGTCGTAGGCCAGGCGCGGGGTGCCCGAGCCGGCGTAGACGACGAGCTCGTCGGCCGACTTCTGCACGGAGAACTTCGAGGCCCTGGCACCCTGGGCCAGCGCCGCGGAGCGGGCGAGCTTCGGGGTCGTGGAGGGGACCTCGGCCTTACCGGAGGCGTTCCAGTTGACGCCACGGACGGCACCGGCCTTGTCGCGGTGCACGACGAGGTCACCACCGATGACGCGCAGCCCGGCGAAGGTGCGCTCGTAGCGCACGTGCGTGCTGCCGTCCGGGTCGGAGATGACGTCCTTCACCGTCAGGGTCTCGCGCTTGTCGAGCCGCAGTGCGTGGCCCATCGCGTCGGCCTTGGCCTGTTCGGCCGAGATGGCGGGGCGCGCGGCGGGGCCAGGGGTGGCGGCACCCGGGAGTGCGCTGGCTGCGGGAGCGGCCGCAGCTGCGGCGACCAGGGCGCACCCGAGCGCCAGGCCGGTCGTGAGTCGTTTCAAGCCACTTCTCCTTGGTGAAGGGTCCTGCACCCGGGGGAGTGCAGGACCGTCGAAACCGCCTGTGAGGTCCGGCTGAGCAGCCTGTGCGGCTGCTGTGAGGCGGCCTGCGCAGACAACTCGGCGGGCCGGACCGGGGTCAATGCCTCAGACGGAACCTTTGCCAAAGGCGTGGGAACCCGCGGAAAACGCCTGTCGGAGAAGCGCTTTCACCAGTGCGGGGTAAAGGGCTGCTGTGCCGCAGGACAAACCCGCAGGTCAGAAGGGGGGCCGGCAGCGGCTACCGGCGCGTAACCGCGGCACCACCGCCCTCGTTGGGCGGGCAACGTCGACGGAGGGACCCTGCTCATGCGCCGCCCATCCCTGAAGACCCTTGCCGCCACGGCCACTGCAGCCGCAGCCACGCTCGGCACCGCTGCCGTGGGCGTGGCTCCGGCCGCCCTCGCGGCTCCCCCGCCGGCGTCGGGCGCGACCGCGCTCGACCAGGTCGACGCCTACACCGGGCTGCACTTCACCGTCCCGGCCGGCACCGACGATCAGGGCCGCCCGCAGACCTGCGTCGTCGACGCCGACCTCTACAGGCCGCACCACGCGGACGCCTCGCACCGGGTGCCGGCGATCCTGACGACCAACGGCTTCGGCGGGTCCAAGGCCGACCAGGCCGGCCTCGGCCGGGCCTTCGCCCAGCGCGGGTATGCCGTGCTGTCCTACACCGGCCTCGGTTTCCCCGACTCCGGCTGCAAGATCTCCCTTGACGACCCGGGCGTGGACGGCGTCGCCGCCTCGCACCTGGTGACCTTCCTCGGCGGCGGCGGCAGCGCGGCATACGACTCCTCCGACCTCGCGGGCACCTCCGGTGGCGCGGGCACCCTGGCCGTGGACTTCACGAAGCTGGACGACCCCGCCACCCACGACCCGCGGCTCGGCATGATCGGCGGCTCCTACGGTGGCCAGATCCAGTTCGCTACTGCCGCAACGGATCCGCGCGTCGACACCATCGTCCCGCTGATCACCTGGAACGACCTGCGCTACTCCCTGGCGCCCAACAATACGGCGTTCACGGCCGGGGTCTCCTATGCCGACCAGACGCCCGGCACCGAGAAGGTGGGCTGGACCGGGCTGTTCTTCGGCGTCGGCATCGCCGACGGGATCCAGGGAGCCGCCATCGACCCCGCACGCAACGTCGGCTGCCCCAACTTCGTGCAGGAGGCGTGCCTGGCCAAGGCCACACTGGACACCGCGGGCTACCCGACGACGGACACGTTCCGGCTCACCGACCGCGTCTCGGTGGGGCACTACCTCGACAAGGTGCACGTCCCGGTCTTCCTCATCCAGGGCGAGAACGACACGCTGTTCAACCTGCAGGAGGCTGTCGCCACCTACCGCGGACTCAAGGCGCGCAAGGTCCCGGTCACCATGGCGTGGCAGTCCTGGGGCCACTCAGGCGGCGCCCACGGCAGCAGCGGCGCCGCGCCGGGCGAGCTCGACCTGACCGGCCAGCAGATCGAGGGCACCTACCTCGGGCAGCGGATCAAGGACTGGTTCGACCACTACCTCAAGGGGAGCGCGGTCGGCACCGGACCGGAGTTCGCGTATTTCCGCGACTGGGTGAGCTACACCGGCAACGCCGCCCCCGCCTACGCCTCGGCCAGCTCCTACCCGGTCGGCAGCCCGAAGGCGTGGTACCTCTCCGGCTCCGGCGACCTCGTGTCCAGCCGCGCCGCCGTCGCGCCGGGCTCCGTCTCGTGGACCAACCCCGGCGCCGGGGCGTTCGGCTCCTACTCCGAGGTCTCGGGCCTGGAGGGCCAGGTCCCGGCCGGCACGCTGCCGCCGGGCACCACTGCGCCGTTCGACACGCCGGGGACCTTCGGCGCCTGGACGAGCGCCCCCCTGGCCGCACCGGCGACCGTCGTCGGCGTGCCGACCCTCGACGTCCGCTTCACCGCCCCCACGGTCGCCGCCACCCAGTCAGCCGGGCCGGCAGGCCAGCTGCAGGTGTTCGCCAAGCTCTACGACGTGGCGCCCGACGGGAGCAAGACCCTGGTCAACAAGCTGATCAGCCCGGTGCGGGTGGGCGACGTCACGCGCAGCGTCCACATCGAGCTGCCCGGCATCGTGCACCGGGTCGACCCCGGGCACCGGCTGCAGCTGGTGCTGGCCGGCAGCGACGCCGCCTACAAGAACGCGTATGCCGTGCAGCCGGTCACCGTCACCGCCGACCCGCTGGCACCCGCCGTGCTGCGCATCCCACTGGTCGGCTGATTCGGCACAGAAGCCCCAAAGAGGGCACACTGGCCGTCACCGGGGGACGACCTGCACCCGACGGACGGACACCTCATGCGCGCACGGCCCCACCGCGCGCCGGCGGCTCTGGCAGCGGTCGGCTGCGTGCTCGTGCTGGCTGCCTGCGGCCCCGCCGCCGCCCCCACAGCGGGGGGCTCCACCTCCTCGTCGATGGCCGCGCCGAGCCCGACCACGACCACCACCACCTCGGCCCCGAGCCCGTCGAGCACCGCCCGCGCCACGACCACGGCCGCGCCCCGCCAGGCCCGGCCCGGCACCGAGATGCTTGCCCCGGTCCCGCGCGCCGGCGCCGAGCCGCGCGTGCGCTTCCCGGCCAACGCCGCCGCCGTCGGCGCCGGTGCGAACGCCCGCGTCAGCACCGTGCCCGACGCGGTCTGGTCGCGGATGGTCGGCTACTCGTGGACGCCCGGCTGCCCGGTGGAGCGGTCGGACCTGCGCTACGTGACGGTGAACTTCTGGGGCTTCGACGGCAAGCGTTCGCGCGGCGCGGTCGTCGTGCACGCCGCGATCGCCAACGGCACCGCGCAGGCGTTCACCCGGCTCTACGACCAGCGGTTCCGGATCCGGCAGATGCGGGTCATGGACCGCACGTGGGGCCACAACCCCAAGGGTCCGGGCGCCAACGACTACGCCGCGATGGACGCCGACAACACCTCGGCGTTCAACTGCCGCTACGTCGGGGGCCAGGAGGAGCGCAAGCAGTACTCGAACCACGCCTACGGCCGCGCGATCGACGTCAACGACTGGGAGAACCCCTACCGGGACGAGCAGGGACGGATCTGGCCCGACCAGTGGTTCGTCACGCACCGCTCCCCCACCGCAGGGGTGTTCGCGGGCTCCGGCAGCGCTGCGGTCCGCGCCTTCACCGGGCTGGGCTTCCACTGGGGCGGCCTGTGGGCTGCCCCCGACTACCAGCACTTCGAGGTGAGCCGATGACCCACCGACCGTTCCTGGCCGCGGGCCTGGTGGCCGCCACCACCCTCTTCGGCACCGCCTGCACGCCCGGCGTGACGATCCGGCCGGCGGCGATGGACCGCACCAACCCGGACACCATCTCGGCGAGCCCGACCTCGAGCACGACCACGCCGACGCCGACGCCGAGCGCGACGTCGACCACGGCCCGCAAGCCGGCGCCCGCACCCCGGCCGAAGCACTCCGTCCACAGCTCACCCAGCCGCGCGGTGGCCCGGACGCCGACCGCGGCGGTGTGCCACGGCATACCGTCCTCGGTGTCCGCCTCGCAGGTGGTGCTGGTCGACGCCTACGGCGCCAGCGCGACGGTCCGGGCCTGCGCGCGCAGCCAGGGCACCTGGGTCAGCCAGCTCGGGCCGTACTACGGCCACGTGGGCCAGCGGGGCGTGAGCTGGTCCAAGCGCGAGGGCGACATGACCACCCCGGCCGGCACGTTCCCGCTGCGCGGCGGGTTCGGGCCCTACGGCAACCCCGGGCTGGACGGCACGTGGTTCACCACCGGCTCCAGCGACGTCTGGGTCGACGACCCGGGCTCGAGCCTCTACAACACCCACCAGCACACGCCGGCCAACGGGCGCTGGGACAGCGCGGAGCCGCTGCTGAAGTCACCGGCGTACGACTACGCGCAGGTGGTCGGCTACAACGAGGCCCGCACCCCGGGCCGGGGGTCGGCGATCTTCTTCCACGTCGACCTCGGCCACGGCACGGCCGGGTGCGTGTCGATCCCGTCCTCGGCGCTGCGCGCGGTCATGCGCTGGGAGCGTCCCGGCGCGCTGATGACGATCACGCCCTGAGCGGGCGGGGCCGGACGGTGGTCAGCCGGGGGTGACGTTGTCCCGGACCCAGGCGACGATCTCGGTCGTCGTCGCGCCGGGCGTGAACACCTTGGCCACACCGAGCTTCTCGAGCTCGGGGATGTCGCCCTCGGGGATGATCCCCCCGCCGAACACGACGATGTCCTCGGCGTCACGGGCCTTGAGCAGCTCGGTCACCTTGGCGAACAGCGTCATGTGCGCGCCGGAGAGCACCGACAGGCCGACGGCGTCGGCGTCCTCCTGGATGGCCGCCTCGACGATCTGCTCCGGCGTCTGGTGCAGGCCGGTGTAGACGACCTCCATGCCGGCGTCACGCAGCGCACGCGCAACGACCTTCGCCCCGCGGTCATGTCCGTCGAGGCCGGGCTTGGCCACGACAACGCGCAGCGGGCTCTGGGTCATGGGGCGCAGACTAGCCAAACTCCTCCCCGGTGGGCAGACCCGGGGCGGCCCGCGCGCGGGCGAGATCGGTCACAGCCGGCCGGTATGCCGTGCGTTCGCGGCACGAGGGCGACCGGACGGCATACGGCGCAGCGGTTTTCGGCACCGACACGGGCCCTTTGCCCTCGCGCCACGGCAACCTCGGCGTTACCGTCGTGTCACCCCCGTCACACTGACGTGACAGCCGCCCCTGGGCGTGAGGAGTCGATAGGCATGACCCTGACCGGCGTACCCAGCCACCCTGACCCGGGGCCGGCCCCGGGCCCGGAGGGGGACCAGCCGGGCGGCCCACGGGCCGCCCTGCTGCGGGCAGCGGGGCGGGCGACCGGGGTTGCCGTGACCGCCACCGGGGTGGTGGGCGGCGCAGCCCGCGCCCTGTGCACCCCCACCGGGCTGATGGGTGCAGCCGTCGAGGCGACCTGGCTGGCCACGCATGTGGCGCTCTATCCCTGGGGACTGGTGGCCGACCGCCGCCAGGGCGAGGCCCACGGCTACAGCGTCAGCGAGCTCCCGCCGGTGCAGCGCGGCCTGGTGATCGGTGACGTCGAGGCGGCCGGCACGCCGATCCTGCTCGTGCACGGGATGGCCGACAACCGCTCGATCTTCTCGGTGCTGCGCCTCGGGCTGCGGCGCCGCGGCTTCGGCCGGGTGCTGTCGATGAACTACTCCCCGTTCACCACCGACGTGCGCGGGGCCGCGGCCCGGCTGGCCGAGGAGGTCGAGCTGCTCGTGGCCGAGACCGGCTACGAACGCATCCACGTCGTCGGGCACAGCCTGGGCGGCCTCATCGCCCGCTACTACGTCACGCGGCTCGGCGGCGACGAGCGCGTCCACACCCTCGTGACACTGGGCACCCCGCACCAGGGCACCTACACGGCGTTCGCCTGGCCGTCGCGGCTCACCCGACAGCTGCGCCCCGGAAGCACGCTCATGCGGGAGCTGGCCGAGCCGGTGTCGCACTGTCGCACCCGGTTCGTCGTCTACTGGTCGGACCTCGACCAGATGATCTTCCCGCAGCGGCACGCCAGCCTGCCCCACGAGGACCTGTCCGCCCGCAACGTGCGGCTGCACGGCGTCGGGCACATGAGCCTGCCGATCCTCGGCAGCGTGGTCCACGGCATCTCCACGGCGCTGGCGCACCTGGACCCCGACGGCTCGACCGTCACGGCCGGCGTGACGCCCCTGGCCTCCTCGGGGCGGACCCCGGTCGTCGCCGGCGAGGTCCGCAGCCCGGAGCCTGATCCTGCCGGTGGACGCTCCAGCTGAGGCCGGGAAGCAGGGGGCCGAGGGCCCTTGTTTTCCACAGGTGGCCTTTGCGTGTCACGAAAAGATCACGCTAACCTCGCGTTTCCCGTGCCACCTGCCGTGAGGTTTTGCCTGTGCCCGACCAGTACGCGGGGCGCCACCGCGCCCCCGGCCGTCACCGAGCGCCCAAGCAGCACACTCCCCGCCGGACCGCAGGTGTCGCCCTGCCGACCGCCGCCGCGGCCGCCCTGACCTTCACCGCCACCGGTGCAGCCGTGGCCACCAACGCCAAGCCGCAGGCGGTCAGCTTCAACCAGAACGCCGCCCTGGTGCAGCAGGCGCACGGCCAGGCCGAGGCGCAGGCGCAGTACCAGCAGGACGTCGTGGCGCGGCACCAGAAGGCGCTGGCGGAGACGGGGCCGGCCACGGCGCGCCGGGAGGCCGCCGAGCGCGCGGCCCGCGACCAGGCGCGACAGGCCCTCGCCGAGAAGCGCGCCGCCGCCGAGCTGGCCCGGTCCCACCGCTGGGTCATGCCGATCAGCGGCGTCTCCATGTCGTCGAACTTCGGCTGGCGCTGGGGCCGCATGCACGAGGGCGACGACTTCGCCGCCCCCGTCGGCACCGACCTGGTGGCGATGTCCACCGGCGAGGTGGTCTTCGCCGGTGGCGAGTCCGGCTTCGGCAACATCGTCAAGATCCGCTACTGGGACGGTACCGAGTCCTGGTTCGGTCACATGAGCGCGATCGGCGTCAGCGTCGGGGACCACGTCTCCCCCGGCGACGTGGTCGGCCAGTCCGGCAACACCGGGCACTCGACCGGCCCGCACCTGCACCTGGAGATCCACCCCGACAGCGGCGACGCGGTCGACCCGCTGCCCTGGCTGCGGGCGCACGGCCTCCTCCCCTGAGCACCGGCTCCCCGGCCTTCTCTCCGAGAGAACGCACCACCGTCGTTTCGAGCCCGTTTCCCGGCCGAAACGACGGAAGTGGTGCGTTCGGTGGGTGCGTCGGAGGCAGCGCGGCCCCGGGCGGCGTGGGTGCGACTGCTCTGCGTCAGAGCTTCTCGACCGGGGCGTAGCGCAGCAGCAGCCGCTTCACCCCGGCGTCCCCGCCGAAGTCGACGTGGGCCATCGCCTTGTCGCCCTCGCCCTCGACCCGCACCACGGTGCCGAGGCCGAAGGAGTCGTGGGTGACCCGGTCGCCATCCTTGAGCGAGATGACCGGCTTGTTGCCCGGGGAGCGCACGCCGGGGCGTCCGGCGAGCGTGGCCACCGCCGGGGTCGAGGAGGGACGCATGCCGGTGGACTCGCTGCGCTGCCAGTCGATCAGCTCTGCCGGGATCTCGTCGAGGAAGCGCGAGGCCGGGTTGTACTGCGGCTGGCCCCAGGCGGAGCGGACCACCGCGCGGGACAGGTGCAGCCGCTCGCGGGCCCGGGTGATGCCGACGTAGGCCAGCCGGCGCTCCTCCTCGAGCTCCTTGTTGTCGCCGAGCGCCCGCATGTGCGGGAACGTGCCGTCCTCCATGCCGGTGAGGAACACGACGGGGAACTCCAGGCCCTTGGCGGTGTGCAGCGTCATCAGCGTCACCACGCCCTGGTCCTCGGCCTCCTCGGAGTCGGGGATCTCGTCGGCGTCGGCCACCAGCGAGACCTGCTCGAGGAAGTCCTCCAGCGAGCCCTGCGGGTTGGCCTCGTCGAACTCGCGGGCCACGGCGACGAGCTCGGCGAGGTTCTCCACGCGCGTCTCGTCCTGCGGGTCGTGGCTGGCGCGCAGCTCGGCGAGGTAGCCGGTCTGCTCCACCACGGCCTCGATCAGGGCTGCCACGCCGGCGCCGCCCTCGTGGACGGTCTGCAGGGCCTCGAGCAGTCCGGTGAAGGCCTTGATCGCGGTGACC
>NZ_JBTCWL010000053.1:0-27943 GCF_054325275.1 Oryzihumus sp. | reverse complement strand
TGGTCGCTGCTCCTCAGGTCCGAGACCCCGTCGACCGGGTGCGGTGCGGACAGCGGACCGATCGCCGCCTCCAACACCGACGCGCCCTCGGGGTCCAGGCGGAGCTGGTACTCCACCATCCCGTCATCGACCCGCCCCGCCGACAACGACACCCCGTGCCTGAGCCGGTCCTGGCGGATCTGGAACTCGTCCTGCCGGCCGTAGGTGGCGATGATCCGCTCCCGCAACCCCCGCACCTCCCGCGGCCCCGCCTCCTCCGCCACGGCCAGGAACCCCTCCCACACCGTGGGCAGCGCCGCCGGGGTCAGCCGCGGCCCCAGCTTGGCCATCTCCGCCAACGCCACCGCGGCGCCCCGCACGCCCACCCGGCCGGCCAGCACGCACGAGCGCAGCCGCTGGACCGACCCGTGGTCCAGCACGTGGGTGGCACCGAGACCGACCGGTCGGCCGATGCAGGCCTGGGCGACCTTGACCAGGTCGCCGGCGCCCCCGCAGCGGTAGGACGGCGCCCACTCCAGCACCCACCGCGCCGCCGTCGCACAGGTCGAGGAGGCCACCTCGCCGCGCTCCAACGCCTCGCCGAGCACCGCCACCTTGGCCGCCTCGACCCGGCAGGCCAGCGCATCCAACAGACCCATCGCCGGACCCAGGTCCGGCCCCTGGCACTGGTGCAGCACCTCCTCGATCCCGGCCAGGGACTCCGCCGCCGCGTCCACCGCCGCCAACCGGTCCGCGAACCCCACCGTGGCCGCACCACCCGACCCCGAAGCGGGCACGCCACCGGACCCGCTGGCCGCGGGCCCCTGACGATGATCCCCCTGGTGCATGATTCGAACATACATTCGACCACCGACAGGATGCCGGCGTCATCCACACCAAACCCGACCCGCCACGGCAGAATCCGCGCCATGTCTCAAGCACCCCCCGGAGCGACGCCCTCGAGCAACCCGCTGGACCGCAGCGACCCCCGCGTCCCCGCGGTGACCCGGCAGGGGACGGTCATCCTGCTCAACGGCACCTCGAGCTCGGGCAAGTCGAGCATCGCCGCCGAGCTCCTGGAGATCCTGGACGACACCTGGTTCCACCTGCCGGTCGACGCCGTCCACGCCATGCGCTCCCAGCGAGAGATCAGCGACGAGGACCTGCCCGCGGAGCTCGTCCGCACCTCCATGGGCTTCCACCGGCCGTCGCCGGCATGGCTGCCGCGGGCAACAACGTCGTCGTCGACCACGTGCTGAGCTTCGCCTGGCGACTGTCCGACTGCCTCGACCTGCTGGACCCCGAGCACGTGGTCTTCGTCGGCGTCCGCTGCCCGATGGAGGAGACGGTGGCCCGTGAGGCGGCCCGCGGCGACCGCCCCGTCGGCCAGGCGGCGAGCCAGTTCCACCAGGTCCACGCGCACGGCGACTACGACGTCGAGGTCGACACCGGTGTCATGGGCCCGCGCGAGTGCGCCGAGCGGGTCAAGGAGCACCTCACCCACCGCACCTTCCCCACAGCCTTCTCCCGGCTGCGCTCCAGCAGGACAGGCCGAACCGGAGGATGAGCAACACCGGGCCGTCTGTCGATTGGCGAGCGGGGCGTTCGTCGAGGAGGTAGGGCGCGCACCGGGCGCAGCCCGCGGAGGTGATGGCACGGCATACCGGCCTCGCCTCCGGCTCCACGAGAGGACCACTGACATGGCCAAGTTCATCTACCTCTACCGCGGTCCCGCGACCCCGATGGAGGACATCACCCCCGAGGTCGGCGAACAGCTCCAGAAGGCGTGGACCGACTGGGGCAACAAGGTCGGGGCGTCACTCGTCGACTTCGGCAGCCCGTTCGGCCCCCGGGTGGCTGTCGCCGACGACGGCTCCGAGGTCGCGCCGAGCGAGCAGAACGGCTACACCATCGTCGAGGCCGCCGACCTCGCCGCCGCCCGTGGGCTCGTCGAGGGGCACCCGTTCCTCACCGAGGGCAAGGGGCGGTTCGCGATCGACATCTACGAGCTCGTCCCGATGTGACCGGCCGGTCGGAGGCGCCCCTCACCACGGGTGCGGGGCGCCTCCGGCATGCCGGGTACGGCACCTCACGTGCTCGGGTCCGTTCCATCGGGGAGGTAGCCGCCCTCGGACTCCCACACCTGCTGGGGCGTCAGGTCATGCCACAGCGGTGGCGGGGGAAGCACCGTCGCCGTCGGCCGGACCCCGTGACCGGTCGGGAAGATGACCAGCAGGTCGATCCACGGGCGACCGCCGCGCAGGAACAGCCGCACCAGGTGGGGGTAGAACGCCCGCGAGGTGCCCAGGTCGATGGGCCTGGAGCCGATGACGGCGTGCCGCGGCGCTCGTCCCCACAGCTCGGGGTTGTAGACCACCCGCCGGACCTCGAGGCCCTGGGCCCGGAGGTCCTCGATCAGCGTGGCGAGCTCGGTCACGAGGTCCGCCGATCGGGGGCACCACGCGCCGTCGGGGAAGCCTTCGCGGCTGGGCTCCGCGGGGATCAGGGGAAGTCCGCTGTCCCGAGGGCCGCTGCCGGCCGGGACGACGGGGTTGTTGCTGTTGGCGGTCATGAGGAAGATCCATCCCTGGCCGTGCGGGCCAGCTGGAGCAGTGCACCGGAGACGACGAGGACCGAGCGTCCGCGTGGTGGAGGTCCCCGGTCACTTCACCGTACGTCCCCTGCCCGACACGGTCCGGGACCATCGGCAGCAGCTCCGCGGGTGCGACAGCAGGTATGCCGTGTCCCCACCAAACGCCGGACAGCGCCCCTGGCAGTCAGCGCGGGGAGCGCCGGCGCGTCATACCTGCTCGACCCCAGTCGCCGACCCGCCAACCAGGCTGATCACCCCGTTGGGGCACAGTTGGGCCGCCCGCGTCACGGCCGCCTCGAGCGCGGGGGCCGGATCGGCGTCCAGGACGACGACCCGCCCGTCCTCCTCACTCTGGTCGAACACCGCGGGCGCGGTCAGCGCGCACATCCCGGCGCCCTGGCACCGCTCCCGGTCGATGACGACCCTCATGCTGCCTCTTTCCACGTCACCGGCAACGCCTCGACGCCGTAAATGAACATCTCGTCGCGCATGCGCACCTGCTCCGCGGGCACGGCCAGCCGAAGTCCCGGCAGGGCGGCCAGCAGCCGGGTGAACCCGACGTGCATCTCCACGCGGGCCAGCTGCTGCCCGAGGCACTGGTGGACGCCGTGTCCGAAGGCGAGGTGCCCGGCGTACTCGCGGCCGAGGTCGAGCCGGTCGGGGTCGGGGAAGTGGGCCGGGTCGCGGTTGGCCGCCGGCAGCGAGAGCACCACGGCGTCACCCCTGGTGATGGTGTGGCCCCCGGCGACGACGTCCTCGGTGGCCACCCGCACCAGCCCGAACTGGACGATGGTCAGGTAGCGCAGCAGCTCCTCGACGGCGCCGTTGACCAGCGCCGGGTCCGCGCGCAGCCGCTCGAGCTCGGCCGGGTGCTGCAACAGCGCGAACGTGCCGAGCCCCAGCATGTTGGCTGTCGTCTCGTGGCCGGCGATGAGCAGCAGCAGGCCGATGTTGATGAGCTCCTCGTCGTTGAGGCGGTCCGGGCCCTCGAGGTGCACCAGCCCGCTGAGCAGATCCTTGCCCGGCGCCGCACGCTTGGCCCGGACCAGCTCGAGCATGTATGCGCGGAACTCGCCCCGGGCGCGCAGCAGCTCGGGCCCCTCCGACGTCAACGACAGCAGCAACCGGGAGCGTTGCTGGAACTCCGCACGGTCCACGTAGGGCACGCCCAGCAGCTCGCAGATCACCAGCGATGGCACCGGCAGCGCGAACGCGCTGACGAGGTCCGCTGGCGCGCCGGCAGCCCGCATCGCCTGAAGGTGCTCGTCGACGATCTCGGTGACCCGCGGCTGCAGCGCGTTCATCCGCCGCACCGTGAACTGGCCCGTCAGCAGCCGCCGGTAGCGGGTGTGCTCGGGCGGGTCCAGCCCGATGAACTGGCCGGGCCGGGGCTGCAGGAACGGCTTGAGCTCCTCGGGGACCAGACGGATCGGGTTCGCGCCGAGGCTGCGCTGCGAGCTCATCCGCGGGTCGGCGAGCAGGGCACGGACGTCGTCGTAGCGGGTCACCAGCCACCCGGCGCGGCCGTCGGGGAACGTCAGCGGGCTGACGGGCTCGGTCGCCTGCAGCCGGCGGTAGACGGGGGGCGGGTCGAAGACCGAGGCTCGCTCGCGGGGCAGGCCGGCAAGGGGGGCGTACGAGGTGCTCACGGCACCACCTCCGCTGGATGCGGTGGAGCGGGTATGACGCGCCGCTCACCTCGAGCCTAAGCCCGCACCAGCCGCCCGGGGAGGGCATGGCCCCGAGACGGACTCCTCCCCAGCCTCAGGGCCCCGCCCGAAGGCACTCCGCCGATGTTGACCGGCCCTCCGGGGCGAATCCGGCCAAACGGCATACAACAGGGCACGCTGCCCGGCACCATGGTCCGGTTCGATTCATCTCCAGGGGGAGTTCCTTCTCAAGGCGTTTGCTCAACCTTGCCCTTCGTCGTGCCCTGGCGCCGCTGGCCGGCGTCGCCGTCCTCGCCGGTGGGGCGGCCCTGCCGGCCGTGGCTGCCACCCGCACCGTCTGCACCGGAGTCGCCGGCTGCCACGTCGTCAAGTACGCCGACATCGACGGCGACGGTCGCGCCGACCAGGTCGGCATGATCGCCAGGAACGTCAGCCAGAACGGCACCATCACCGTGCGGGTCCGGACTGCGACCGGCCGCGTCCTGCAGACCACCGACACCAAGGTCTGGTGGGGCGCGACCCCCTCGATCGAGGCCGCGCGCATCGATGGCGTACGTGGCACCGAGCTCGTGGTCACCGACGGCATGGGCGCTCACCTGATGTCGTTCCGCTTCATCACCTACCGCAAGGGGCGTCTCGTGACCCTGGCGGCCCCGAAGGCCGAGGCGCTCGACGGCGACACGTCCCGCTGGTTCATCGACTCGTCGTACAGCTTCAACCACGGCGTCTACCGCACCGTCTCTCGAGGCGTCATCACGCTCACGATCAAGGACTACACGCGGGATGGTGCCAACTCGAACACCGGCACCATCACCACCTACGGATGGAGCAACACGCGCGGCTGGGTTCAGCGGGCCCGGTCCGTCAAGCACGGTGTCCCGGACCGCATCGCCCTGAACGGCACCGGAGGCTGGCACATCAGCGGTCTCCCCGTCTTCCCGAGGTTCTGAGCCCCACACAGACCAGCAGCCGCCCACGTCAGGAGACGTGGGCGGCTGCGGTCGTCTCGGCTCGGTCAGCACCCGACTGCGTTGGACGTCATCGGCGACCGCGGGAGGTGTTCCACCGGAAGTGCACGAAGATGCGGCCGAAGTTGTCGGAGTCCTTCTCCACCCGGTGATAGAGCGCCTTGACCTCCTTCCGGTCGAGGAATCGCAGCACCCGCTTCTTCAGGGCCCCGGACCCTTTGCCCGGGATGATCTCGACCAGCGGCGCCTTCTTCTGCACGGCCTCGTCGATGATGGCGCGCAGGGCGCGGTCGATGTCGGTGCCGCGGTTGTAGATGTCGTGCAGGTCCAGGACGAGCTTCACCACGACATCGTCTGCCGTGCGGCCGCGGCGTGCACGTCCACCCGGTGGCCAGGCGTTCCGCGTCACGCAATCGGGCCCACCGCGGCGGGTCCCGGCCTACGCTGGCGCTGTGACCCCGGAGGAGCTGGCGACCCTCGTGCGCCTGCGGCAGGCGCGCGACCGCATGGACCGCGACTACGCGCAGCCGCTCGACGTCCCGGCACTGGCCCGGGCGGCATACATGTCGCCGGCGCACTTCTCGCGGCAGTTCCGCGCGGCGTACGGCGAGACCCCCTACAGCTACCTCATGACCCGGCGCATCGAGCGGGCCAAAGCGCTGCTGCGCCGCGGGGACCTCAGCGTCACCGAGGTCTGCATGGAGGTCGGCTGCACCTCGCTCGGGTCGTTCAGCTCGCGGTTCACCGAGCTGGTGGGCGAGAGCCCGAGCGCCTACCGGGCGCGGGACCACAGCGACGGCGCGGTGGTGCCGGCCTGCGTGGACAAGGTCCACAGCCGGCCGCGGCGGGTGACCCCGGGCGCGCGGGCACGCTCGAGCACCACCCCGGAGGAGCCGGACATGCCGCCCGAAGCGAGCAGGATCGAAGAAGCCCCGCCGCAGGCCTCCGCCCTAGCGTGGACGCCATGAACCTCTCACTCTCGCACTGCCACATCACCATCAACGACCCCGACGAGGCCCTGGCCTTCTACCGCGACGGCCTCGGGCTCGAGCTGCGCAACGACGTCTCCAACGGCGGCTACCGCTGGCTCACGCTCACCTCTCCCTCGCAGCCGGACGTCGAGATCGTGCTCTCCCAGCCCGGCGGCGGCCGCTCGGCCGAGGACGCCGAGGCCCTGCTCACCCTCGTCACCAAGGGATCGTTCATGGGCGCCATCTTCCGCACCGACGACCTCGACGAGACGTTCGAGAAGGTCCGGGCCTCCGGCGCCGAGGTGCTCCAGGAGCCGATGGACCAGCCGTGGGGTGTGCGTGACTGTGCGTTCCGCGACCCGGCCGGCAACATGATCCGCATCAACCAGGCGCCGACCGCCTGACCGACCCTTCACATCGTGCTGGTGGCGGAGGTGCAGTCATCGCTGCACTTCCGCCACCACCGTCGCTGCCGTCATCGGGGACGGCGCCGCCCCGACGGACGCGCGGCCACCTCGCCCTGACGGGCCGCCGTGCGCTCCGCCAGCAGCGCGCGGATCTCCCGACTGGTCAGGCCCCTGACGTCCTCGAGGGTGATCGTGCCCTCGGCCAGGCCGCGCTCGACCAGGCGCACCAGCACCACGTGCTCGGGCTCGTGCAGCGATCCGTGAGAGGCGCTCGCCATAGTGATGCTCCGATCGACTCGGGAGGGGCAGGTACCGCGCGCGGTCGCCCCCTGTGACCGAAAGCGACAGTGACCGTATGCGAGGTCACCCACCCTCGGCATCGTGCAAATCCTCAAGATCTCCCGGTTGTCGGGACGCAAACTTCCCAGCAGCGGACAAAACCGCCACGGATCTTCCCGGTCCGGGGCTGGAACGGCCGACACGGCATACCACGAGGCCGCAGGGGAGCCCGGATCGCCGTGCTGTTCCGGTTGGATGGCGGCGTGGCCGACCAGCGCCACGGCCCGAGCCGGGAGGATCCACGTGAGCGCTGAGACCGACGTCCTCGTCCTGGGAGGCGCCGGCGTCGACACGATCGTGTACGTCCCCGAGCTGCCCCTCGCCTACGCCGACAGCTACATGGTGCCGACGATCCGGCAGCGGGCCGGGCAGACCGGGGACTTCGTCGCGATGGGGGTGAGTGCGCTGGGTCTGCGCACGCACCACCTCGACGTCGTCGGTGACGACCCCGAGGGCGACCTCGTGCGAGCGCTCCACCGCGACAAGGGAATCCCGCTCACCGAGGTCCCCTCCCCGAGTGGCACCAAGCGTGCGGTGAACCTCGTCGACCCGGCCGGTCGCCGGCTCTCGCTGTATGACAGCGACCGCTCCCACGAGGCGGACCGGCTCCCCGAGGACACCGTCAGGACCCTGGCGGCCGTGAGCCGGCACGCGCACGTCTCCATCACCTACCCGTGCGCCTTCGCCCTGCCCGTGCTGCGCGAGGCCGGCGTGACCATCTCGACCGACCTGCACAACTGGGACGGGGTCGAGAGCTACCACGAGGCGTTCGCCTACCAGGCCGACCTGGTCTTCCTGTCCACCACGGCTCTGGCAGACCCGGAGCGGACGATGCGTCAGGTCCTCGACTGCGGCCGCGCTCGGGTGGTGGTCGCGACGGCCGGGGCGGAGGGCGCCTACCTGCTGGTCGACGACGTGCAGACCCACGTCCCCGCCGTCACGCCGGGCGCACCGGTGGTCGACTCCAACGGTGCTGGCGACGCCTTCGTGTCGGGGTTCCTCTTCGGCTGGCTGGCCGGTGAGTCGCCGCTGCGGTGCGCGCAGTTCGGCGCGGTGGCCGGCGCGTACGCCTGCACGGTGCCGTCGACGGCGACCGACTGCATCAGCCGGGAGGAGCTGTTGGGGGGCGCCGCACTCACCGGTGGACCACGGCTTGGCGACAGCAACCGCCCGGGCAGGCTCGACACCATCAACGGGTGAGCCTCACCCGCACCCCGGCCAGCGCCGTCTCCGTGTCGTCTGTGGCGCCGGGCCGCCACGGGCCCACCCGGCGGCTGCGGCTCGCCGCGCTGCTGTGCCTGGCTTGCGCCGCCGTCCTGTTCCCCTGGGCCGCCTACCTGTCCACGTCGCTGCCGCAGACCTACGTGCTCACGGACTGGAACGGCGCCTGGGTGGGCTTCGACGTCCTGCTGACCTCGGTCGGCAGCGACGCCGTGGTCGCCTTTGCCACCGCCGTGCTGGTCGAGCTCCCCCTCGCGGCCTACCTCGTCCGGCACGCCTCGCGGCCGATCACCGAGGCCGCGCGGCCGGCCGTCATGGCGGCACAGATAGTCTCGGCGCCCGACATGTCGCGGGGCTCCGCCGGCCGAGCGCATGTCCTGAGGCAGCAGCGTTCCCGAAGCCGAGGAGGGGCCCACGATGGGTCGGTCCATCGTCATGGTCGGCGACAGCATCACCGACTCCGACCGGCCGCGCCACACCGAAGGGCTCGGTGACGGCTGGGTCAGCCTGGCGGCAGCCGCCCTACGGGCACGGGGCGACGACGCCGTGGTGTTCAACCGCGGCGTCAGCGGGGACCGCGTGCAGGACCTGCGCGCACGATGGAAGACCGACGTCATCGACCTCCACCCGGCGGTGCTCACCGTCCTGGTGGGCGTCAACGAGGCGTGGCGGCGATACGAGGACGACGACCCCGTGTCCCCCGAAGCCTTCGAGGCGGACTACCGGGCCATCCTGGGCGAGGCCCTGGCGGACTCCTCGCCGCGGCTGATCCTGATGGAGCCGTTCCTCACCGCCGCCGACAGGTCGCGGGCCCACTGGCGCGAGGACCTCGATCCCAGACGCGAAGTGGTGGCCCACGTGGCGGCAGAGCTCGACGCGACGTTCGTCCCCCTGCAGGCGATCCTGGACGACGCGGCACGAGTCCACGGCCCCGCCGCCCTGGCCCCGGACTCGGTCCATCCCTCGGCGCTGGGGGCGCAGGTGCTGGCGCGGGGCTGGCTCACGGCATACGAGAGCCTCTGACGCCACCCGTCGGGGGCGCAGTCGACGGCCCGCCCCGTAGGGCCAGACCTACGTCCCGGACACGCCCGCTGACCGGCTCATACGGTTGACATGGCGTGGCCCCGCTCCCGGCACCCCCCTGCTGGTCGAGCGGGGTCACGTCCCGTCGCGGGGCAGGACCGGGTGAGGCCAGCCGTTGGAGAGGTCTGCGGCGCAAAGCGAAAGAGGCCCTCCCCCGATGCCGGGGAAGGGCCTCAGACCTTGGGTGGAGCTGAGGGGACTCGAACCCCTGACCCCCTCGTTGCGAACGAGGTGCGCTACCAGCTGCGCCACAGCCCCAAGGTGCGGGCCACACGATAACACCCAGCGGGCCCGCGGCTGAAACCGGCTCAGCCCAACGCCTCCAGCGCCGCCAGGTCCTCGGCCGTGGGCTCCCACAGGCCGGCCTGGGCGTTGGACACGACCTGCTCCGGACGCGTCACGCCCGCGATCACCGACGTCACCGCCGGCTGGGCGGCGAGGCCGCCCATGGCCACCTGGAGCATGCTCAGCCCGCGCTCGGCGGCAAACGCCTCCAGCGCCTCGATCCGGTCCCAGTCCGCGCCCTCGAAACGGGTCTGCTCGATCGCCAGCCGGGACCCTTCCGGAGCCGCCTGGCCACGGGTGTACTTGCCGGTGAGCAGGCCGTACTCCAGCGGGAAGAACGGCAGGATCCCCACGCCGAGGTGCTCGCAGGCCGGCACCAGCTCCGCCTCGACCGACCGGTCGAGCAGCGAGTAGCGGTTCTGCGCCGAGACGAACCGCTCGTAGCCGCCGGCGCGGGCCGTCCAGTCGGCGTCGACGAGCTGCCAGCCGTCGAAGTTGGAGCAGCCGACGTAGCGGACCTTGCCCTCCAGGACGAGCTCGTGCAGCGCCGCGAGCGTCTCCTCGATCGGCGTGACCAGGTCGGGCTGGTGCAGCTGGTAGAGGTCGATCCAGTCGGTGCCGAGCCGCCGCAGGCTGGCCTCCACGGCCTTGCGGACGTAGCGCCGGGAGCCGCGCACACCCCAGTCCGGCCCGTTCTTGCCCTGCATGTCCATACCGAACTTCGTTGCCACGACGACCTGATCGCGCCGCGAGCCGAGGGCGGTGCCGAGCATCGTCTCGCTCGCGCCGGGCTCGATGCCGTAGATGTCGGCGGTGTCGAAGAGCGTGATCCCCTGCTCGATCGCCGCGTCCACGATCCCCCGGGTCGCCTCGGCGTCGGCACGCCGGCTGAACGCGTTGCAGCCGATCCCCACCGTGCTGACCATGAGGCCGGAGCTGCCGAGCGGGCGGTAGGTCATGTCAGCCATGCGCCCACCCTAGGCAGGCGTCACCACCCCGGGTATGCCGGGTGGCCGGGGTGCGTGGGAGGCCCACCGACCGCACGGGCCGGCGTGCGCCGCGCCCTCGCGTAAGGGTCAGCCTCAGGAGCCGACGGCGCGCCGGTCGAGCAGGCCGTCCAGCTCGCCCGAGGCGACCACGCCGCCGAAGGTGGACGGCGTGGTCGGTGCCGGGACGGGCGCGGGGACCGGCGCAGGCTGCGGGGGCTGGGCCGCGCGCGCCTTCATCGTGTAGGTCGGCGGAGGCACGGGGACCGGCCGCCATCCGTCGGGGTCGTCCGCCGGCACCGGCTCGGCCGGCTCGGCGGCAGCGGACTCGGCCGGAGCGGCCGCGGACCCGGTCCAGGCAAGGCCGGGCTCGACGCGCGGCGCGGCCAGGCCGCGGGGGGCACGGGCCGCCTCGCGGTGACATGCAGCCGCGCGGCGGGCGGCCCGCTCGACCTGGGCGGCCCGGCGCAGCCAGGCCAGGTCGGCGACGAGCAGGCCGAGGGCCACCAGGCTGCTCCACCAGCCGAGGACACCGAAGCCGGCCAGCGGCAGGGTCGCCACGAGCAGGACCAGGGACCCGAGGAAGGACAGGCCACGCAGGCGGCGGGCCGGCACCCCCGCGACGTGGCGGGTGCGCGCCGGTCGGGCCGGTCCGACGCGGACCGGCGGCTCAGGACGGAGGGCGGGCTCGGGGCGCACGCGCGGCGCGGCACTGGAGGCCTCGGAGCCGGCCGGTGCGGCGGACGTCGAGCTCGTGTCGGACGCCGAGGTGGTGACCGACGCCGAGGACGTGACGGCCCGCACCACCCGGGTGGGGCTCACGGCATACGACCGCGGCGCCGGGGTGCGCTCGGGCACGTCGGCGACCGGCGCGCGACGCTCGAGGACGCGCATGGCGTCGGAGAAGCGGTCGACCGAGCGCGCGGTCACGAGGTGCTCACGTCGGCGGACCCAGTGCTGGAGAAGGAAGGCAGCCCAGATCGCGATGATGACGAGGAAGATCAGACTGCTGGGTTGCACGCCCATGACGCTAGAGGTTCGCGGGACTACCCGCGCGGACCGGCGTCGGTGTGTCGCCTGTGAGGTTGGTCCACGGCATCGAGCCAGCGCTCCAGGAGGCGTCCACCGGCCAGGTCCTCGGTCGTCAGCGCGAACGAGCGGTGGTCCCGCCACGCACCGTTGATGTGCAGGTAGCGCGTCCGCAGGCCCTCGTCGCGGAAGCCCAGCTTGGCGACCACTCGCAGGCTCGCGGCGTTGTCCGGCCGGATGTTGACCTCGACCCGGTGCAGACCGAGCACGCGGAACGCGTGGTCGGTCAGCAGCGCCAGCGAGATCGGCGCAACCCCTTGTCCCGCAACGGATCTGGACACCCAGTAGCCGGCTGCCCCGGAGCGCATGGAGCCCCACGTGATGCCGAACAGGTGCATCTGCCCGGCCAGCCGGCCGTCGACGGAGATGGCGAACGGCAGCATCCGGCCCTCGACCGCCTCGCGGTTGAAGTAGCGCACCATCTGCCGGTAGCCGACGCGGCCGGTCACCGGCTCCGGCGCCGTCGCCTCCCACTCCCGCAGCCAGTCCGCGTTGTCGCGGCGCAGCGCCTCCCACTCCTTGCGCTGCCGCGCCCGCAACGGCCCGAGGGTGACGGCCTGACCCGACGGCGTCGTGGCCGACAGGGTGACGGGCCACGCGACGGTCATCAGTGGTCGCCCCCGCGCATCTGCGAGACGGCGTGGGCCACCACCGGTTCGAGGACCGTGAGCCCGTCACGCACACCACCGGTCGAGCCCGGGAGGTTGACCACGAGCGTCGCGCCGGCCATCCCGGCCACGCCCCGCGAGAGCATCGCGGCAGGCACCCCGGCGGCGACGCCGGCGGCCCGGATCGCCTCGGCGATGCCGGGCACCGGGCGGTCGATGACGCGCATCGTTGCCTCGGGTGTGCCGTCGGTCGGGGTCAGACCGGTTCCCCCCGTGGTCAGCACCAGGTCAGGACCGGCGGCCACGGCGGCCTCCAGTGCCTCCTCGACGTCCGGGCCGTCCGGCACGACGATCGGCTCCCCCACCTCGAGCCCCCACGACCGCAGGGCCTCGACGATGACCTGACCGGAGCGGTCGGGGTAGACCCCGGAGGCGGCGCGGGTGGAACAGGTGATGACGACGGCGGTGCTCACCCCTCGCTCCAGTCCCCGGAGCGCCCCCCGGACTTCGCCGTGACGCGCACGTCGGTGATCCGCGCGTGCTTGTCGACGGCCTTGACCATGTCGACCAGAGCAAGGGCCGCGACGGTCACGGCTGTGAGCGCCTCCATCTCGATCCCGGTGCGGTCGGCGGTCAGCACCGTGGCAGTGACGTCGACCCCGTCGTCGACGACGGCGAGGTCGACCTCGACGCCGTGGATCCCGATCGGGTGCGCCAGCGGCACGAGCTCGGGGGTGCGCTTGGCGCCCTGGATGCCCGCGATCCGGGCCACCGCGAGCGCGTCGCCCTTGGGGACCGTGCCGCCGCGCAGAGCCGCAACCGCGTCCGCCGACAGCAGCACGCGCCCGGCGGCACTCGCCCGGCGGGCCGTGACCGGCTTGGCGCTGACGTCGACCATGTGCGCGCTGCCGTCGGGGCGCACGTGGGTCAGCGCCGGCTCCTCCATCACGCCTCCATCATCGCGCCGAGCAGGTGGCAGCGGACCACGTCGCCGGCCTGGACCTCGGTGACGGCGGCCGGGATCACGGCCAGGCAGTTGGCGGCCGCCAGCCCGCCGAGCACGTGTGAGCCCTGGGACCCCACGAGCGTCACGGCGAAGTCGCAGTCCTGCCCGTTGGTGCCGGTGACCCGGCGCGGGTGCAGCACCGCGCGGGCGAACTGGGTCTTGCCCGCGGGAGCCGTCCACCCGGTCTCGACCACGGCAGGGACCAGGGCACTTTCGTGCTCGGGGCGCCCCGCCATGGCGCGCAGCGCCGGGGCCACGAACACCTCGAAGGAGACCATCGCACTGACCGGGTTGCCCGGCAGGGTGAACACCGGGGTCTCGTCGGCGCCGAGGACCCCGAAGCCCTGCGGCATGCCGGGTTGCATCGACACCTTGTCGAAGCGCACCGTGCCCACGCGGGACAGCACCTCCTTGACCGTGTCGTAGGCGCCCGCGCTGACCCCGCCGCTGGTGATCACCGCGTCGGCGCGCACCAGCTGGTCCTCGAGGGTGGACATGAGCTCCTTGGCGTCGTCGACCACCGGGCCCACCCGGAACGGCACGGCCCCGAGGGCCCGCACCGCGGCGGTGAGCATGAGCCCGTTGCTGTCGACCACCTGGCCGAACCCGGCGGGGCGGCCCACCTCGACGAGCTCGTCGCCGGTGGACACGACCACCACGCGCGGCTTCGGGACCACCCGCACCGAGGAACGGCCCACCGCTGCGAGCAGCGCCAGCTGTCGCGGGCCGAGCCGTCCCCCCGAGCGCAGGACCAGGTCGCCGGTGCGCACGTCGTCACCGGTCGGGCGCACGTGCTGGCCCACCTCGACCGGCGACCGGACCGCCACGGCGGCCAGCCCGGCGTCGGTCAGCTCCACCAGCACGACCGCGTTGGCGCCATGCGGCAGCGGCGCGCCGGTCATGATCCGCATCGACTGCCCCGGGGCCAGGCTCAGCGCCTGGGTGTTGCCCGCCGCGATGTCGTTGACGACGGGCAGCAGCACCGGGGAGTCATCGGTGGCAGCGGCGACGTCCGCCGCGTGCACGGCATACCCGTCCATCGCCGAGTTGGTGAACCCGGGCAGGTCCGCGGCGCTGCGCACGTCCTCGGCCAGGACGCACCCGAGTGCGTCGAGGAGGCCGACCTCGATGGGTGGCAGCCGGCGCACCGTGTCCAGGATGCGCCCGAGGTGCTGCTCGACGCTGATCACGCGACGGGAGAGCCCTGGCTGACGTCCTCCCGGCCGGCGACGAACTCCTCCAGCCACACGGAGAAGTCCGAGCCGAGCTCACGGTGCTCCACCGCGAGGCGCACGACGGCCTTGAGGTAGTCGAGCCGGTCGCCGGTGTCATAGCGACGACCGCGGAAGACCACGCCGTGGACCCCGCCGCCGGGCTCGGTGGAAGCGGCACGCTCCTGCAGGGCGTCGGTCAGCTGGATCTCGTTGCCGCGCCCGGGAGGCGTCTTGGCCAGGACGTCGAAGATCGAGGGGTCGAGCACGTAGCGGCCGATCACCGCGAGGTTGGACGGGGCGTCGGCGGGGTGTGGCTTCTCGACCAGGCCGGTCACGCGCACCACGTCCCCGTCACCGTCGCGCTCGACGGCGGCGCAGCCGTAGAGGTGCACTTGGTCCTGGGGCACCTCCATCAGGGCGATGACGCTGCCACCGCGCTCCTGCTGCACGGCGATCATCTGCTCGAGCAGCCGGTCGCGGGCGTCGATGAGGTCGTCGCCGAGGAGCACCGCGAAGGGGTTGTCGCCGACGTGGTCGGCGGCGCACAGGACCGCGTGGCCCAGGCCCTTGGGCTCCCCCTGGCGGACGTAGTGCACGTTGGCCAGGCTGGTGGACTTGCGCACGCGGGCCAGCCGCAGCTGGTCGCCCTTGGCCTCCAGCGCCTGCTCGAGCTCCCAGTGCCGGTCGAAGTGGTCCTCGAGGGCGGTCTTGTTGCGCCCGGTGACCATGAGCACGTCACGCAGGCCGGCGCGGGTCGCCTCCTCCACGACGTACTGGATCGCCGGCTTGTCGACGACCGGCAGCATCTCCTTGGGGGTCGCCTTGGTGGCCGGCAGGAAGCGAGTCCCCAGACCGGCGGCCGGGATCACGGCCTTGAGGACAGGCGGCGTGGCACCGTCACGGGAAGGGGTGTGCGCGGTCGACGTCATGCCGAGAGGTTATCGGTGCGGGACCGTCGCGGCGGCAACTCGGTCCCGACCGGTGGCCTTCGCCTGCGACAACGCCGCGTCGGCGGCCCGCATGAGCTCGGTGGAGGTGGTCGCCTGCTGCGGCCAGGAGGCGACCCCGATGCTGACGCGGACGTCGACCACCCCGTCCTCCACCGGGAAGCCGGCATCGCGGATGGCCTCGTGCAGGTGGCTGGCCAGGCCGTAGGCCTCCTCGGGCCCGAGCTCGGGGCACACCACGGCGAACTCCTCCCCGCCGTAGCGGGCCACCGTGTCCACCGACCGGATGCTCGCGGCCACGCGCTGGGCCATCCCGTGCAGGATCGCGTCGCCGGCGCCGTGCCCGTGCGTGTCGTTGAGGTTCTTGAAGTGGTCGATGTCCAGCAGCAGCAGGGACACGCTGCGCCCGAAGTGCTGGGCACGGTCCACCTCGCGGGCCAGGGTGGTGGTGAGCATGCGCAGGTTGCCGACGCCGGTCAGCGGGTCGATGACCGACATCCGCTGGGCCTGCCGGTGCAGCATCGCGTTGTCGATGGCGATGCCCGCCGGACCGGTGATCGAGGTGAGCATGGCCTGGTCCTCGACGGTGTAGGACTCGGCGTCGCCGGTCCGCTCCACCACGAGGGCTCCGAGCATCATCTCGCCGCGCTGCAGCGGCGCCCCCATGGCCGGTCCGTCCCGGAGCGTCACGTCCTCGCGGGCCCCGGCGACCAGCCGACGGACCACGCCGTCGGCGACCACCTGCCCAGGCAGGCTGTCCCCGATCGGGACCCGGCGCACTCCGGCGCGGGCCGCTCCGCCGGGCCAGACCACGCGGGCGACGAGGCTGTTGCCCTCGACCAGCCAGGCGGTGACCCGCTGGCTCTCGGTCGCGGTGGCGCCGATCGCGCACACCGCCGAGAGCAGGCCATCGAGGTCGTGGGTGCGCTGCAGCGCGTCGCCGAGGCGCTGGACGTTGAGGCGCAGCCGGTCGCGGCTGTCCTGGATCTCGGTCATCCGCAGGTCGAGCTGGCGGGCCATGTGGTTGAAGCTGCCCGCGAGCCGGGCCACCTCGTCCTTGCCGCTGACCGGCAGCTTCATGGCCAGGTCGCCCCGAGCAGCCCGCTCGGCGGCCTCGGTCAGCGCCAGCACCGGCTGGGTGAGCTGGCGGGCCAGCCACCACACCAGCACGCCGCCGACGATGAGGGCCAGCAGCAGCATGCTCCAGGTCAGGGCCGACGCGGTCAGCGTGCTCGGGGCCTGCATCGCGGCCACGACCACGCACGGGTGGCCCGCGCCGACGTCGGCCCACACGACGTGCATCCCGGCGACCGCGGCCTTGCGACCCTCGAAGATCCTCTGCGCGGCCACCGCCAGCGGGCGGGAGACGGCCTCCGTGCCCGTTGCCGTCACCCCGCCGCCGGGGCACGCGGCGGCGAGCTGGACGTCGGCGGCAGCGCCGACGCGGCTGCGCCAGGTGCCGAGCTGCATGTCGTCGATGGGCGTGGCCACCACGACGAGCACCGGCCCCCGTGCCGTCGGGGTGGTCGCGGAGTACTCCAGGACCGCCGGAGCCGGCGAGAGCGCGGCGGCCGGGGAGATGGCCGGGCGCACCGGCGACGTCGTGCACTGGTGCAGCACCTCATGCTGCGCGGCGACGCCTGCGGGGGCGTCCCCGGCCCGCGCCAGCAGGGTCCCGTTGCGGGAGACCGCGGCGAACCGGACGTCCTGGCGCAGGTGGATCCGCAGCGCCGACCCGGCGGCGTCGCCGCGCTCGACCGAGCCGCCGACCAGCCGGGCCGAGGCGGCCAGGTCCAGGCAGGTCTCCTGCTGCAGCGAGGCCACCGCCTGGGCGACGACGCGCAGACCGGCCTTCGCCTGGTCCTTGTCGTGGGCCGGGACCACCACGGCCACGACCACCCCGGTCCCGAGTAGCAGCGGAAGCAGCACCGAACCCAGGATCAGCGCGAGCCGGTTACGGATGGACACGAGACCTTCTTTCGCGCGGGGTCCGATCCACCATCGTGGCACGGGACGACGCCAGCCGGGCGTCCTGTTCACCAAGCGGTTACAGGACAATGCCTACATGAGCGCCCCGGGCCCGACAACGGCCAAAGTTCTTCTCCGACAGGAGATTCGCACGCGACGTCGCGCGAAGGCTACCCAGCGTGACCGCCGGGCCGACGGCGAGGCCATCGCCCGGGCCGTGCTCGCCGCCCTTCCGCCGGGCACCAGCACCGTGGCGGCGTATGTGGCGCTGCCGTCCGAGCCGCCCACGGAGGTCCTCATCGAGGCGCTGGTGGGGCACGGCGTACGGGTGCTCCTCCCCGTCCTGCTGCCCGACAACGACCTCGACTGGCGGGCGGTGGACCACGACGGGGAGCACCCCGCGCCTCTGGGGCGGGACGCGATCGGGCGCGCCGAGGTGATCGTGGCCCCGGCCCTGGGCGTCGACCGGACCGGCACCCGACTGGGCCAGGGCGGCGGCAGCTACGACCGGGCCCTGGCGCGCCGCGCCGCGACGGCACGGGTGGTCGCGCTGCTGCACGACGGGGAGCTGGTCGAGGGCCCGCTCCCCCGGGAGGACCACGACGCGCGCGTGCACGCCGTGGTCACCGCCGGGCAGGGCCTGGTCGAGGTGGGCACCGGCTAGGGCCGGCTGACCCGACCGTCCGGAGACGGTCGCCCCGGCCGGCCGGGAGACGGTCCGCCCCCGGCCGGCGACCGGGTCAGCCCTTGTCGGCCCCCGGCACCAGGGTCAGCTCGTCCTTGGTGGCCTTGCGCACCGCCGACTCGGTGAACGGCCACGGGAACGTCTGGTTCGTGGCCCACGCGTCCGTCTGGTCGTCGTAGTGGTCGTTGAACGGGTGCCCCGACGCGCCGGTCTGGTTGACCCAGTGCGAGCCGTCCAGGTGGCCCAGGTCGACGACCATTCGCATGGAGGGGGCCCAGTCGACCTGGTAGCCCTTGCCGGCGTCCCAGCCGTTGGCGTCGACGATCGAGGAGCCACCGGGCATGTCCCACGGGCCGCGGTTGAACAGGACCCGCACGTAGCCGGGCACCGCGTCGGTGCCGAGCACCGGGTGCTGGAGGTCCAGCCGGTGCAGGCGGCCCCACTGCCAGGTCACCGGGTCCTTGCCCAGCTGCTTGGTCAGCTCAAGCCGCGCCTGCACCATGGCCTGGCGCAGGATCTCGTCGCGGCCCTCGAGGACGCCGGCGGTGCCCTTGTTGTCCCACCAGGAGTCGCGCGGCTTCTCCAGCATGACCTCGACGACCTGCATCCAGTGCCCGCCGCCGTCGGCCTTGAGGTCCTTGGGCAGCTCGTCGTCGAAGGTCAGCTCGAGGATGTTGCTCCACACGGCGTTGTAGTAGGCCGCGGCCGCACCGTTGCGGGACTGCCCCGTCGGCGTGGTGTAGTTCCAGCCCTTGAGCAGGCGCTGGGCGTCGGCGGTGAAGGGGTCCACCTTCAGCGGCAGGAGGTACTTCACCAGGTCGGGCGCGAAGGTGTTGCGCGTGTCGCCCTGGATCTGCGACATCCGGGCCGGGGTCACCTTCGGCGTCGCCGCCAGCAGGTCGCGGATCCGCTGGGACCGGAAGCCGTAGTCCCACTCGGTCGTGAGGAACGGCCGGTCGCTGGCCGTGACCGCCTGGTTGGCGGCGACGATGTAGTCCTCCGGCGGGTCGTAGCTGGTCGGCATGTCCTTGAACGGGACGTAGCCGGTCCAGTCGTAGCGGGAGTCCCAGCCGGGCGCCGGCCAGAAGCCGGGCGGGCTGCCCTTGATCGCCGAGCGGCGCTCCGGGATGCGCCCGGGCGCCTGGTAGCCGATGTGGCCGTTGGCGTCGGCATAGACGAGGTTCTGCGCCGGCACGTCGAAGTTCTTCGCGGCGCCGCGGAACTGCTCGAAGCTCTGTGCCTTGTCGATCGCGAACAGGGCGTCGGCGGTGTGCCCCGGCTGCAGCCCGGTCCAGGCCAGGGACACGTCGTAGCTGCCGGGGTCCTTCTTCCCGTCCACCGGCGCGCCCCGGCCGGCGTCGGCGACGCTGGGCAGCACGTCGGACATCAGCGGGCCGTGACGGGTCGAGCGGACGTCGATCGAGACGTCGTTGCCGCCGGCGACCTTGATCGTCTCGCGGCGCGTCGTCAGCGGGACGTAGCTGCCGTCTCGCAGGACCTTGTCGCCGTTGACCTGCTCGAGGTAGAAGTCGCTGACGTCCGGCCCGAGGTTGGTGAACCCCCACGAGATGGTCTGGTTGTGGCCGATGACCACGCCGGGCAGCCCGGAGAAGGAGTAGCCGGCGACGTCGAAGGGGCAGTCCTTGCCGACGCTGCGGCAGTGCAGGCCGGTCTGGTACCAGATGCCGGGGATGCCGGGCGCCAGGTGCGGGTCGTTGGCCAGCAGCGGCTTGCCGGTGCTGGAGCGCGAGGACCCCACGACCCAGGAGTTGGACCCGATGCCGTCGCCGCGCCCGAGGGTGGTCGGCACCGCGTCGAGCGCGGCGGTCACCTGCGCGTAGGCCGCCTGCGCGGTCTTGCCCCCGAGGTATGCCGGGTACGGGCTCGCGGAGCTCGACGCACCGTCACTGCCGGTCGAGGACGCGTCGGCGGCGGAGGTGGTGCCGGTGCTGTCACTGCCGCTGCCGCTGGTGGTGTTGCCTGACCCGGGGGTGTCACTGCCGGAGCCCGAGCCGCTCGGGCTCCAGTCCTGGGAGGACAGGATCGGCTTGTGCGACCCGAACGGATAGTCGGGGTAGAGCTCGGCGATGTGGGCCATCGACATCGACGTCCCGGCCAGCCGCGCCCGCATCAGCTCGTCGTCGTAGTTGCCGCGCAGGTCCCAGGCCATCGCCTTGAGCCAGGCCAGGGAGTCCACCGGGGTCCACGGCTCGACGTGGTAGTTGTCGACCTTCTGGCTGAGCACGGTGTACTCGAAGCCCATCTGCGAGGGCGAGCCCATCTGGTTGATGTAGGCGTTCACACCGTCCGCGTAGGCCTGGAGGTACTGCCGGGTGCTCGGCGCCAGCGTCGGCAGCTCCTGCTCGGCGACCCGGCGCCAGCCCATGGTGCGGATGACCTTGTCGGTGTCGAGCCCGGCCGAGCCGACCAGCTCCGACAGGCGCCCGGCCGTGATGTGCCGCCGCAGGTCCATCTCGAAGAACCGGTCCTGGGCCGTGACGTAGCCCTGCGCCTCGAACAGGTCTGCGGAGCTGTCGGCGTAGATCTGTGGGACGCCGTGCTCGTCACGCAGCACCGAGACCCGTGAGCCGAGGCCCGGGACGGAGATGGTGCCGGTGGTCTGGGGGAAGGAGTGGCGGACCAGGCCCACCACGACGACGACTCCGACGAGGATGACCACGAGGAGCGCCGCCACGACGGACACGATGATGCGGCGGGCGAGTTTGGCGCGAGACACCCTGCGAGACTAGGACACCGGCGACCGGGCGGCGCGCACGCCCGGTCCCCCATGACAGCATCCACGCAGGGCGAGGAGGGCGGTGGACGTGACGGCACTGACGCAGATGGCCGCGTTCACCGTCGAGGAGCTCAACCCTGCCCTGCTGGTCGGGGCCCTGGTGCTGCTGCTGTCCGTCGCCGCGGTGCGCCTCTCGGTGCGCTCCGGCCTGCCGTCGCTGCTGCTCTACCTCGCGATCGGCCTGGCCATCGGCGAGGCGGGCCTCGGCATCCGGTTCAACTCCGCCGAGCTGACCCAGGTCCTCGGCTACTCCGCCCTCGTGCTCATCCTCGCCGAGGGTGGCCTCACGACGCACTGGGACGGCATCCGCCGCTCGGTCGCGCCGGCCGCCCTGCTCTCGACCCTGGGCGTGGTCGTCTCGGTCGGCGTCGTCGGCGTAGCGGCGCGCCTGTTCCTCGACCTGCCGTGGGGTGTCGCGCTCCTGGTGGGCGCCGTGCTCACCTCCACCGACGCCGCGGCCGTCTTCTCGGTGCTGCGCCGGGTCCCGCTGCCCCGGCGGATCTCGGGGCTGCTCGAGGCCGAGTCCGGCTTCAACGACGCCCCCGTGGTCATCCTCGTCGTGGCCCTGGCCGAGCAGACCGCCCCGCACGCCACCTCGCACACCTGGTGGCAGCTGGTGCTCATCGCCGCGGCCGAGCTCGCCGGCGGGGCCGCGATCGGCCTGGGCGTCGGCTACCTCGGCGGGAAGGCCCTGCGCCGCGTCGCCCCGGCCTCCTCGGGCCTGTTCTCCCTCGGCATCGTCGCGCTGGGCGTCCTCGCCTACGCCGCCTCGGCGATGGCCCACACCAGCGGCTTCCTCGCGGTCTACCTGTGCTCGCTGCTGCTGGGCAACATGGACCTGCCGCACCGACCGGCGGTCCGTGGCTTCGCCGAGGCGCTGGGCTGGCTGGCCCAGATCGGCCTGTTCGTCCTGCTCGGCCTGCTCGCCTCGCCGCAGCGGCTGCCCACCCAGCTTGTCCCGGCGATCGTCATCGGCCTGGTGCTGCTGCTGGTCGCCCGGCCCCTGTCGGTCCTGGTGTCGATGACCCCGTTCCGGGTGCCGTGGCGCGACCAGGTGTTCCTGTCCTGGGCCGGGCTGCGCGGCGCGGTCCCGGTCGTGCTCGCCACGGTCCCGCTGACGTTGGGCACGCCCCACGTGGAGTGGCTGTTCGACCTGGTCTTCGTGCTGGTCGTGGTGTTCACGCTGGTGCAGGGCCCCACCCTGCCGTGGGTGGCCACCCGCCTGGGACTGACCGACCCCGACCGGCTGCTCGACCTGGACGTGGAGTCCACCCCGCTGGAGAAGCTGCGGGCCGAGCTGCTCCAGGTGCAGGTCGGTGAGGAGTCACGCCTGGCCGGCGTGGAGGTCTTCGAGCTGCGCCTGCCCAAGGGCGCCAACGTCACCCTCATCGTCCGCGGGGACGAGTCCTTCGTCCCCGCACCGAACACCGTGCTGCGCCACGGCGACCAGCTGCTCGTGGTGGCCACCGCGGAGAACCGGCGCCAGGTCGAGCGCCGGATCCGCGCGGTGAGCGAGCGCGGCCGCCTCGCCGGGTGGGTCAGCCGACCGGCACCTCCGGCCGAGCGACGGGCTCCGCTGCCGCTTCGTGGGCGTGCCCGGCCCGCCAGCTCGCAGCGACCCGACTGAGCCCGGCGTCGCGCCCGTCGTGGCTCAGTGCGGGGTGGCCTCGTGGTGGCGTCGGCCGTGGCTGCGCTCGGCCTCCTTCATCTCCGCTTCGTAGAGGTGGCGCCTGCCGTGGACCAGTTGGCGCCGCGCCACCTCCTCCAGGCACTTGAACAGCGCGTAGTAGCCGTCGTCGTACTCTTCGACGATCTGGAAGGTCCAGCGTCCCTCGAGCACGTTCCGGCCGACCAGCTCGGTGTCGATACGCTCGGCCAGGTCGAGGTGTCCCGCCCTGCGCAGCATCGCGACGGCCTGGCAGGCCTTCATGTCGCCGGCGCCGGTCAGGCGGTGGAATGCGTACAGGTGGCCCCGGGCTTCCTCGACCTCTTCCAGGGCTTCGGACAGCTTCCCCAGGGCCGCGATCGTGGCGTCGTCGACGCCGTTGGGGCGTCGGTGGCACGGTGCCGGTTCGTCATCCATGTGGCCACGGTAGGCAGTCCGCGAGCAGCACACCTACGGCGCGTGGCTGACCCAAACCGGCGTACGTCCGGTGAAGGCCGAAACCCGACGCATGAGGGCCGCCCCCCGTCGCGCCACCGGGGCCGCCTCGCCGGGCGTGTCAGCCGACCGACAGCTCCGGGCGAGCGACGGGCTCGGCTGACGCTTCGTGCGCGTGCTCGGCCCACCAGCTCGCAGCGATCCGGCTGAGCTCGGCATCGCGGCCGGCGAGCATGTAGCGGATCATCTCGAAGTCGCCACGCAGCGACCACGCCGGGTGGCCGAAGGTCGCCGGGTTGTTCTGCTCGATGAAGAAGTGGCTCGGCCAGGCCGCGCCGTAGCCCATGAGCGGCCACAGCAGCAGCCAGGACGGCTTGCGCAGCCGGACGAGCCCGTGGGCCGCGGTCGCGGCGCCGAGCGTGGTGCCGACCAGGTGCGCCCACCGCGTGCTCGCCCGGGAGTGCATGGCCACGTAGTAGGGCCAGAACTCCTCGTACGTGGTGTAGGACGCGGGGCAGTCGCACGTGGGCCTGGGCATGGCGGCCACTGTGCCGGGGGCGGCCCGAGGGCACAAGTCGCGGCCGACCACACGGCATACCGGCGTGTGTGTTGTATGCCGTGTGGCTCAGGCGCGCGGGCAGGCGGCGGCCACCAGGATGGCTGCCGCCTCCCGGGCCGCGTCGGCGGCCTCGGGCCGGCCGTCGAGGACACCGGAGGCCAGGCCGCCGTCGAGCAGCAGGCTCAGCGACAGGGCCAGGGCCTGCGGGTCTGCGGCCCCGGCCTGCTCGGCCAGGCCCTGCACCCACTCCCGCACCTGCGCCTTGTGGCGGACGGTGCGGTCGTGGACCGCGGTGCCCGACTCGGACTGCGCCGCCGTGTTGATGAAGGCGCAGCCGTGGAACCCGTCCCGCCGGCACGCCGCCGTCAGGGCGTCGAACATGCCGACGAGCCGGTCCCGCGGGTCGGGCCCGGCCGCCTCGGCCGCCGCCTCGAGCGAGCCGCGCCAGCCGGCGTCGACCCGGTCGAGGTAGGCGAGCACGAGGTCGTCCTTGCCCGGGAAGTGCTTGTAGAGCGTCGCCTTGGCGACCGCCGACTCCGCGATGATCGTGTCGACCCCGACCGAGCGGACGCCGCGGGCGTAGAACAGCCGGAAGGCCGTGTCGAGGATGCGGTCGCGGGCGGCACTCATGGGCGTCAGCCTCGCACGACCTTGATGTTGAAGTTGCCGCTGCCGAGCGAGCCCATGAGGGACAGCCACAGCGGCAGGTACATCTCGGTGCCGCGGGCGGAGACGATGCCGCCGAGGTCGTGGATGTGCTCGGGGGCCCAGCCGAAGCCCTTCAGCAGCTCGGTCACGGTGGCCTTGGCGTCGGCGTCGTCACCGGCGACGAACACGTCGTGGTCGCCACCACCGACCCGGGCCGGGTCGACCATGACCTCGCAGTTCATGGTGTTGAGGCTCTTGACCACCTTCGCGCCGGGGAACTCGCGCTGGATCTGCTCGCCGAGGCTGTCGGTGTTGACGACCGACAGCGAGGGCGGGAAGCCGTTGCTGAAGTCCAGGGGGTTGGCGATGTCGAGCAGCACCTTGCCGTCGAGGTTGTCCGCGCCCGCGAGGGCGAGGGCCTCGAGGGTCGCGACACCGGCGGTGGCGTTGACGACCAGCTCGGCGGAGCCGGCGGCGTCGGCGAACGTGGCGGCGGTGCGCTGGCCCGGGCCGGCGGCCCAGTCGGTGGCCTTGGGGTTGGCGGCGTCGCGCGAGCCCATGGTCACGTCGTGGCCGAGCTCCGCGAGCCTGGTGGCAACGGCCTGACCGACCATGCCGGTGCCGAGGACGGCGATCTTCATGTCTGTTTCCTTCGCAGCAGTGGGGCGGGCGGTGGTGCCCGGCCGGACAAGTAGACAGACCTGTCTGTTCGCTTGTCAAGGGCTGGCGACGTTTCGTCGTACACTTCTGGCACTCGATGCCCGAGAGTGCTGATCAGGAGGACCCGTGCCGACGTACGCCTACGCGTGCACCGCGTGCGATCACCGTTTCGAGGTCGTGCAGTCCTTCAGCGAGGACTCGCTGACCGAATGCCCCCAGTGCGAGGGGCGGCTGCGCAAGCTCTTCAACGCCGTCGGCGTGGTGTTCAAGGGCTCGGGCTTCTACCGCACCGACTCCCGCTCCGGCTCCTCCTCGAGCGTGCCTTCGGCCAAGAGCGAGTCCTCGAGCTCCTCGGACTCCTCGTCCTCGTCGAGCGCCTCCCCCTCAGGCTCCTCGTCGGCGTCGAGCACGTCGAGCTCCTCGGGCTCGTCCGCCAAGGGCGCGGGCTCCGCGGCCTGAGCGCCGCGCCGGCGGCCCGGCCCGCGAACGGGAGCGCACGGCATACGGGGGGGTCTGTCCACAGGCCCCGGACCGGTTCGTCCCACGATCCACAGGCCCGCGACGGCCACCGGGGCGCCTGACGTGCGCGGCTAGTCTCGCCGCATGACTTCCTCCCCCACCTCCGGCAGCCCGCGCGCCGACATCGGCGTCATCGGCGGGTCCGGGTTCTACGAGTTCCTCGAGGGCGCCGAGCGGGTGCGCGTCCAGACCCCGTTCGGCGAGCCGAGCGACGAGGTCGTGGTCGGCTCGCTGGCCGGCCGGCAGGTCGCGTTCATCGCCCGGCACGGCCAGGGGCACCGGTTCCCGCCGCACCAGGTCAACTACCGGGCCAACCTCTGGGCGCTGCGTGCGGTGGGGGTGCGCCAGGTGCTCGCGCCGTGCGCCGTCGGGTCGCTCAAGCCCGAGCTCGGCCCCGGGTCGATCGTCGTGCCCGACCAGGTCGTCGACCGCACGTGGGGTCGGGAGCACACCGTCTACGACACGGTCGGGCCGGTGGTGCACGTCGGGTTCGCCGACCCCTACTGCCCGCGCGGGCGCGAGACCGTCGCCCGGGTCGCCCGCGAGGCCGGCAAGGACGTCACCGACTCCGGGACCCTGGTCGTCGTCAACGGGCCGCGCTTCTCCTCCCGGGCCGAGTCCCAGTGGCACCAGCAGGCCGGGTGGGCAGTCGTCGGCATGACCGCGATGCCCGAGGCTGCGATCGCCCGCGAGCTGGCGATGTGTTTCACGACCATCGCGCTGGTCACCGACCACGACGCGGGGGTCGAGGGCGGCGAGGCGGTCACCCACGAGGAGGTCCTGCGGGTCTTCGCCCGCAACATCGACGACCTCAAGACCGTGCTGGCGTCCACGATCGCCGCGATGCCCGCGGCCGAGCCCGACGAGACGGCCACCTGCGCCTGCCGGCGCGCGCTCGACGGCATCACCCTCCCGATCGAGCTGCCGTGACCGCCGGCGCCGGGCTGCTCGCCGCCCCCTCCCCCACCCTGGTCGACCGGGCCCAGCGCCTGCTGCCGGCCGGCTGGCGGGGCCGGGGACGGCGGGCGGCCTGGCGCCGGACCCGCGCCCGCCGGGTGCTGGCCGCACTGCTGGTGGGCCTGGCGGTGTGGCTGACGCTCGGTGCCGTGCAGCCCCGGCCGGCGCCCACCGGAGTGCCGGTCGTCGTGGCCGCGCACGACCTGGCCGCGGGGCAGGCGCTGACCGGCGCCGACCTGCGGGTTGCCCGCTGGGCTCCCGACACGCGTCCGGCCGGGTCGGTCGCCGAGGTGGCCGGCCTGGTCGGGCGTCGCGTCTCCGCGCCGGTCACCGCCGGCGAGGCGCTCACCCCGTCCCGGTTGCACGGTCCCGGCCTGCTCACCGGGCTGGCCGCCGACCAGGTCGCGACCCACGTCAGCGTCCCGGACGCCCGGGTGGCGGCGCTCCTGCGCCCTGGCGACCACGTGGACGTCATCGACAACGGCAGCGGCACGCGGATCGGCGTCGACCTGCTGGTGCTCGCGACCGACCCCGCGGACGCCGGCTCGAGCTCCTGGACCGGCGTCGGGTCGGGCGCACCGGCACCCGGGGTCGTCCTGGCGGTGACGCCGGAGCAGGCCTCGGCGCTGGCCCGCGCGACTGGTGCCGGTGACCTGTCCGCCGGTGTAACGCTGACGCTGCGCCCCGCCGGCTGAGGTCCACGAGCGCCCCTTGCCCCCGGCGGGAGGCACCTCCGCTACGGTCGTGCGGGTCCCGCAGCCAACGGAAAGGGCGCACGAATGTTCAAGGGCTTCAAGGACTTCCTCATGCGCGGCAACGTCGTCGACCTGGCGGTCGCGGTGGTCGTCGGCGCAGCCTTCACCGCGGTCGTACAGACCCTGGTCGGCAACCTGATCAAGCCCATGCTGAACGCCCTGGGCAGCCCCACGAGCAGCGGGCTGTCGTTCTCCCTCAAGCACGGCGGCAAGCCAATCGAGGACGCGACGCGGATCGACGTCTCGGCCATGCTCAACTCGGTCATCACGTTCGTCATCACGGCTGCGGTCGTGTACTTCTTCATCGTGGCTCCGATGAACGCCATCGCCGAGCGACGCAAGCGTGGCCAGGAGCCCGAGCCGAAGGCGCCGGCCGAGGACATCCTGCTGCTGCAGGAGATCCGCGACCTGCTGCGCCAGCGCGACTCCGTCTGAACACCACCGACGGGGCCCTGAGGTGGCCAGCGACCTCACGCAAACGGGGCGGCCCCGCAGGTGCGGGGCCGCCCCGTCGGCGCAGGTTCGGGGTCACTCCCAGTGCGGGGGACGCTGCTCCTGCAGCCACCGGTCGTGTGCGTCCTCGTCGCGGCGCTCACCCCAGCCGGTGTCGGTGTCGTCCAGGGTCTGGTCCAGCGAGGAGCGGCGCACCGACACCCGCGGACGCGCCGGCTCTTGCTCGCCCTCGCCGGCCCCGTCCTGGCCGACCTCACCCTCACCGGTATCGCGCGCCTCACCGTCCGCCGGATCGTCGCCGCCGTCGCCCGTCCCGACCCGGGTGACCTCGCCCGTGTCCAGCAGCGCGGCCTGCCCGTCGACGGGCGCCACCTCCTCCGACGCCACGGCGTCGGGCTCGACAGCCTCACCGTCGGCCGCGTCGACCTCGTCTTGCCGGTCGGTCAGGGTCTCGTCGGTCGGATCGGGGGTGGGC